>DAOUHG010000049.1:0-10559 GCA_034428835.1 Dehalococcoidia bacterium | reverse complement strand
GGCGCTCAAATGGACTCAGCAGCGATATAATCACTTCGGGCAGGGTATGCATGCTCGACCTCTTGTGGTGATTTGGTCGAGCTTATCCTGCCCTTGGTTCTTTGGCTATCCATTGTACAAAGTCGAGCGAAAGTAGGAGTGACGAGGCCATTGCAGATCGAGTTCTGCACATCTCTCCGAGCTTATATGTGGAGCCTCGCATCATCGAGCCGCGACTATCTGTCCAGCCCAAAAGACTGATTGGCAACATCCACGATGTACCGGCTGATCGACAGCGACGAGGTCGCGCCCGGAGACGGCGCGTTCAGTACGTGTATCGCGCCATCGGTCTCGGCGATGCTGAAGTCCTGGAGCAGCCCGCCGTTGCGGTCCACCGCCTGCGCTCGTACCCCGGCCCCCGGCGCGTACAGGTCTTCACCCCTTACCTCCGGCACCAGCGTCTGGAGCGACTTCACGAAGACCGACTTCACCATCGAGCGGTACTGCTCGTTCATGCCGGTCTGCCAGTATTTCGCGCTCATCTTCCAGAAGCCGGGGTATGTCAGCGTGCCGAGCGCGTCGCCCAGGGCGAAGCTGGTCTTCGAATAGCCTTCCCGCTTCAACGCGAGCACCGCGTTTGGCCCCGCCTCGACGGAGCCGTTGATCCGCTTCGTGAAGTGGACACCCAGGAAGGGCAAGGTTGGATCAGGCACAGGGTAGACCAGTCCCTTCACGAGGCTGGCCCGCTCTGGCCTGATGGAGAAGTACTCGCCCCTGAACGGGATGATACGCACACCGATATCGACGCCCATCAGCCCCGCTACTTTGTCCGCGTGCAGTCCGGCGCAGTTGATTATGCTCTTGGCGGTCAGATCGCCGGAGGTCGTCTCGAGGTGTATGCTCCCATTCCGCCTGGAGATGGAGCGCACCTCGGCGTTGGTAACGAGGTCGCCTCCGCCCTCGCGCATCTCGGTCGAGTACGCCTCCGACACCTTGGTGAAGTCGATGATGCCGGTGTTGGGGGACCAGATCGCCTTCACGCCCGCGACATGCGGCTCGTGCTCGCGCAGCTCCTCCTGTCCGATGAGCTCGAGGCCCTCTGCGCCGTTCTCGGTACCCCTCCGGTACAGCTCTTCGAGTCCGGGGACCTCCGAGTCTTCTATCGCCACGATCAGCTTGCCGCACATCTCATACTCGATGCCGCGCTCGTCGCAGAAGTCGCGCAGCAGCCATCCGCCGGTCGAGCAGAAGTTGGCCTTCTGCGACCCGGGGGCGTAGTAGATGCCTGCGTGGATCACACCTGAGTTGTGGCCTGTCTGGTGCCGGGCTATCCCGGGCTCTTTCTCGATGACCACGACTTTGCGATCGGGGTGCTCCTGGGTCAGACGCATCGCCGTTGCAAGCCCGATTATGCCCGCGCCGATAATAGCGATGTCGTAGTTGGACGAGTTCATTGATTCACCCCAGCATCTGACGCGCTCCAGCCCCATGGAGCGATCTTAGAGGGTAAGAGAGGTGCGTGGATTGTACCACGACAGAGACTAAAGTGTCTCTCGCGCCTAATCCGAGGAGCCTGTCCCATACTTGTAGGCGCCAATAGTCTAGACTTGTCCCAAAGCCACAAGTGTTGACCCTAAGCCTTACTAAATTGACGCAGGCCCTGGCCTTGGGGAGTATGGGCGAGTCGCGAAACTCCTCATAGGGTCGGTTATCCCGAGACCTCGGGAAGCCACCCTTGAGCGCCGAGATTGATGGCTGACTTTAATTTCGCAGGGCTGAAAAAGGTCTCGAAAGTCCCCGAGGTCCCGGCGAAACGACTCTGTATAGACTGTTCTCGAACCGCGAACCGGTCCCAGGTTGGTAGGTGAGCTCTGCGATGGCTGCCCAACCACCCCTGGATTTCGGCCTTCGCCAGAATGACATAGCGGGCAGCGCCTACCAATCTGGGACAGCATCCGCTACGCGGGTTTGCATCTAAATTCAGCCCCCGTCTATAAAATCGCCGATGTTGTCTATAAATTCACGTAATTGATTAGGTAGTGTTGACATTTGATTATCAGGCAGCTCAACAACCCAGTTTCGTCACTCTGGCGCAGGCTGGAACCCAGAATGGAGGCTATGCCTGCTTCCAAAGGCGCCTGGATTCCCGCTTTCGCGGGAATGACGGGAAATGTCAACACTGCCTAGCGGGGTCGGAGAGAGGGAGAAGAAGTTCAGGTGGAGCGGGCGAGGACAGGCGCGCCGCTGAACATGGCGCACAGACCATCCACCACCGACTGATCACCACCCTCAGCCGCTTGCCGAAGCTCCGTCCCCCTGCCCACCTTCGTCTCGACTACCTCACTGATCGAGCGCAGCACATGCGCCATGCACTTCTGCTGTCTCACACCCGACAGAGACTGAGCGTCGTAGCTGCGCGCCCGGTCAGTCACCATCACCCCCTCATAGTTACCCGGCACGACCTCCCTGACCTCCTCGTTGCGGTGACGCGCGCGCACCTGGTACACCGTGGACTATGCAGGGGCGTCAGATATTGTTTTGATACTCGGGATGGATTCACCCTGGGCTTGCAACTCGACACGCGGCTGCCAGCCGAAAGATGTCTGGAAGCGTGTCGCAAGGCCTTCGATGAGCTAAAGAAGGACAGAGCTTTCTTCGAACAAGAACTGGGGTCACTGGTGTGGGACCGTGACTGGCACCCAGAATGGGGAAGCCAGATCCTCAGCCATTATCCCTCGAACTTCTACGATCCTATGGAGTCATCTGATGACCTTCACGATTGGGCGGTCGAACAGTACCCCCTGTTCCGTAAGGCATTTGATCAGAAAACGAAGGAGATCAATCGTGACTCACCCGTTGATTAGCAAATGAACTTATCATTGGATGAATAACAACAACGGTCTAGTTCGGCATATTCTGAGACAACGCAGCATCCACTATCGCCGTGATCGTTCACACACTCCACCTCTTTCTCACGGTGGCAGCAACAAGGGCAGTCGTCCTCATTACCAAGGTTGTCCACTACAGCCTTGAGTAGAGAGTCATCTATTTCCATTGCCTTTCCCGTCATTTCCTAGTTAGTGTTGACATTTGATTATAAGGCAGTTCAATAACCCAATTTCGGGATTCCGGCGTAGGCCGGAATCCCGAACGAGCACGATGTCTGCTTCCAAAGGCACCTGGATTCCCGCTTTCGCGGGAATGACGGGAAATGTCAACACTGCCTAGTTATATTGGCTGTCTCGAAATCCCGAGTCTCTTCCAAGCCTACGCCCGCCACGAATATCAATCCCCGCGTAGCGACCGCGATGGCAAGTCCGAGTGGCGTCCACGTATCCGTCTGCCGCAGCCACGACACCGACACACCTGCGCACCCGGTACTCGGTCACCTGCGTTTTGGGCTTCGCGGGAATGTCGGTCACGTAGGCAACATCCACTCCCTCGTGTTCGAGCGCACCTCCGCAGCCGGGACAGCTATCGTCGGACACCGACACGTCCACCAGCGGTCCCGACAACTCATCGAATGTGTTGGCGAGGGGCAGCGGCTTATCTACGGGGCTGGAGCTCATCTATAAATTCAGGAGGCCGTCTATAAAATGCGCCGGTTCACCCGGGTTTTCAGGATTTTAGATGCAAACCCCCGCTACGCAGGACTCTGTTGACATGTTACACCACACCCTGTCCTGCACATGCACGGTCTTTGAGTCTTGAGATAGGATTACACCGATTCCCCCATGCCTCATCCCAAAGGAGCCTCACATTGCCTTACTCTGCCATTATAGTCGGCGCAGGACACAATGGACTCGTGGCGGCCAACTACCTGGCACGCGCGGGCGCAAGCGTTCTCGTGCTGGAGCGGCGCGACTTCGTTGGCGGCGCATGTATAACCGAGGAGCTGTTCCCGGACTTTCGCGTATCCTCGTGCTCTTACATCTGCCACATGCTCCAGGGCAAGGTGATCGACGACCTGGAACTCAGGAAGCACGGACTCGGCATCCATCCGGTGGACCCGTACCGCTTCCAGCCATTCCCGAGCGGCAACTACATGCTTCGCTGGCACGACGAGAAGCACAACGCAGAGGAGTTGGCGCGCCTCTCGCCCTCCGACCTCGACGGCTACCACAGGTTCCAGCAGTTCATGGCGCGGGCCGCAGGCATCATGCACCGCTACTTCCTGGAAGAGCCTCCCACCCTTGCGCAGGTGACCGCCGACGTGCAGGGCACCTCCGAGGAGGCGGTATGGGAACGGATGCTCACCGGAAACGTGCGCGACCTCGTCGAGGAGCACTTCGAGTCGCCGGAGGTCCGCGCGGTGTTCATCGACGCTGAAGACGCTCAGGACCCGCGAGCGCCCGGATCGATCATGTCGGTGGCATACAACGACACCGACATGTTCACCGAGGCGCACAACTTCGGCATTCCGCACGGCGGCATGGGTGGGATCACCCAGGCGATGGCGAGGGCCGCTGAATCGCACGGCGCGGAGATCAGGACAAACGCACCCGTGGACCGGATCGTGGTCAGGGATGGCCGGGCCGTTGGGGTGCGGCTGACAGACGGCGAGGTCATCGAGGCCGACGTCGTGCTCTCGAACGCCGACCCCAAGCGCACGTTCCTGTCTCTGATAGATGAAGGCGACTTGGCATCCGACCTCGTCAGCGGCGTTCGACGACTCAAGACAGACGTCTCATACCTGAAGTTCCACGCCGCTCTCGATGAGCTTCCCGACTTCACCGGCTACCTCGGCGAGAGGTACGACGAGAACTACCTGGTGCAGGTGCGCATCTGCCCGTCGGTGGAGTACTTCCAGCAGAGCGCGGACGACGCCCGCGCGGGACGGCCTTCGACGGCCCCGGTCATGCACATCCAGATACCGTCGGTGCTGGACAAGACGCTCACGCCGGAGGGCAAGCACGTAATGTCGATCTGGGCGCTGTACGCGCCGGTGAAACCGTACGGCGAGTCGTGGGACAACTACCGCGAGCAGGCCGGAGAGCAGCTGATAGACAAGATCTCCGAGTACGCGCCCGGATTCCGGCAGTCCGTCCGCGAATGGGAGCTGTTCACTCCGCAGGAGCTTGAGGAGCGTGTCGGACTGACCGACGGCAACATCCGCCACCTGGACATCACCTCAGCGCAGCTCATGTCCAACAGGCCAAGCCCTCTCATGGCCGGGTACCGGACGCCGGTGGACAACCTCTACCTGTGCGGAGCTGGAACCCACCCCGGCGGCGAGGTCACCGGCGCCCCCGGACACAACGCCGCCCACAGGGTCCTCAGAGACTGGGAGGTGGCGTAGGCGGGCCATCGTTGCCCATCATTGGCCCACCCTCATACAATAGCCCCACGTTCAAACCAGGACCGCCCGGAGGCACACAGCCATGACCCAGTCGGAGTACAGAAAGCCCATTCCAGACCCAGTTCCGGAGACCGAATTCTTCTGGCGCAAGGCCAAGGAGCACGAGCTCTGGATCCAGCGCTGCATACAGTGCGCGGAGCCGTTCTTCTATCCCCGACTCCGGTGTCCCCAGCCAGGCTGCATGTCCAACCAGGTCGAGTGGTTCCAGGCTTCAGGACGCGGGACGCTCTACACCTACATGATTAACCACCGACCCGCGCCCGGATTCGAGACCGATGCACCCTATGCCATCGCGATCATCAAGCTCGAAGAGGGCCCGCGCATGATGGGCAACATCGTCGGCATAGAGAACACGCCCGAGAACCTCGTCCTGGATATGTCTCTGAAAGTCGTCTTCACCGACGCCACCGACGACATAGCCATTCCAAACTGGGAACCGGCGTAGCCGGCTATGCCTTCACGCTGACCGAGTCCGAGCAGTTTCGACTATGCACGAAACCATTCTCGACTCTGGGTTCCGGCCTGCGCCGGAATGACGGACAGAATAGGAGCTTTACGAAAAATGTCACTGCGTTACAAGACAGCCATAGTCGGCGCCTCCGAGACGACCCAGCTCGGCATAATTCCGGACATGTCGGAGACCGAGCTTCACATCGACGCCGCCATCAACGCTATGCGGGACGCCGGCATCGAGAAGGACCAGATCGACGGCATCTCCGCCACCATGAATCCCGCGACGCTCGCCCACTACCTCGGCATCGTGCCTACGTGGGTGGACAACACCTCCGTCGGCGGCACGTCGTTCCTCATCCACATGCGACACGCGGCGGCGGCGATAGCCTCCGGCCTCGCAACCACCATCCTGTGCTGCATGGGACAGAGCGGACGGAGCCGGGTCGGAGTCGGCGGCATGCGAATCGGAACGGCCGCAGGCCCATCCGGTCCACGATACGACGGCTCGTACCCCGGACAGTTCGAGTCCATATACGGCGTTCTCGGTCCTACCACGCAGTTCGGCATGGGCGTGCTGCGCTACATGAAGGATACGGGCACGACGATCGAGCAGTTAGCGTCGGTCGCGGTCGCCCAGCGCAGGTGGTCGACCAAGGTGCCGCGCGCCATGTTCCGCAACCTCGTCACCGTGGAAGACGTGCTCAACAGCCGGATGATCTGCTACCCGTACCGCCTCTTCATGTGCTGCCCTGTCACCGACGGCGGCGGCGCGTTCATTCTCACCAGCGCAGACAGGGTGGACGACTTCCCGACGAAGCCGGTCTACATCCTCGGCACTGGCGAGTCGGTCGAGACCCCGGTCGTCAGCCAGATGTACGACATGACCTCATCGGCAGCGTTCAAGACCTCCAGCGCCAAGGCGTTCGAGGAGGCGGGCGTCTCGCACGACGACATAGACCACGTCCAGATATACGACGCTTTCGTTCACCTGCCGATCTACGGACTCGAAGACCTCGGGTTCGTGGGACGCGGTGAGGCCGGAGCGTTCATAGAGGAGGGCAACACCTCTCCGGGCGGCAAGCTCCCGCTGAACACCAACGGCGGCGGGCTGTCCTACACTCACACCGGCATGTACGGCATGTTCGCGATGCAGGAGTCAGTCCGCCAGGTGAGAGGCGAAGCGGCGCACCAGGTCGAGGGCGTCAAAACATCCTTCTGCCAGGGCGTAGGCGGCATGTTCATGGCCGCCGGCAGCCTGATATTTACGAACGAGCCGCCGCATGACTAACATCCAATACGAGACAATCAGCGTCTGGTGGGATGGCGAAGGCGATCTCCTCTGGGTAAACCTTGCCGACGGGGATGGAGACATGGCCCCCACGAAGGACGGCAAGTCCACCGTGAAGGTTGACGATCAGGGCAACGTCCTCGGGTTCTACATTTTCAGTGTTTCCGAGAGGGCCATGCAAAACCCCATCAACATCGAGCTTGTGCCAGATCTCGTCTCTGAAGTAGTTGATCAAACCCTACATGAGCGAACATGACAAACACATCAGGAAACTGAACATCCTGATAACCTTGGCGATCAGTTACTGGATTGCATTGGTCGTCGCGATAATTGTCGGTCTCATCACCATATTCATGACTCGCTGAACCTCTATCTCGCAATCAGGGAGATGCAAATATGGGGCGAACATACGCTGCCGCCATGATAATTGGAGCCAACTCTACCCGTGAGTACGATTTCCTCGTCGATACCGGCGCGACTCACATAGGTCTTCCGCAGAGAGAGATAGACGAACTTGGTCTCAAGCCTATCCCCCAGAATGGCGTACTCCAAGTCCGGACCGCTGTGGGAATCGTGGAATTGCAGGCATACGGAATAGCCGGAGTGATTGATGGACGCGGATTCGTCGCCATGGTCACGCCCGCGCCGATTCCCCTGCTCGGCTACGAGCTACTGGAGAACTTGGGATACAAGGTCAATCCAGTCTCCCGATCACTCGAACGGATTTCTCAAGATGAATTCGGGCCGCCATTCATGCTGTTGCATGAGAAAAACTCCGATTGAAGGGGGTATGGTGACATGACCACCACTGAAGAACGAGTCAGCAGGCTTGAAGGCGCTTACGAGCAGGTGGACCGAAGGTTGGATAGCATAGACTCTCGGCTTGGCGAGATGAACAGCCGTCTGAACACTCAGCTAACCGTCATGCTCGGTTTGTGGGCGACATTGACCGCTGGGATCATTGCGGGCCTGATAGCTTTGTTCATCACTCGGTGAGGCCCACCATGACCGACATCCTCTGCTACCAAGACAGCTATCTGAAGACCTTCGACGCTACCGTGACCGCAGTCACTGGCAGGGGCGTCGTGCTGGACCGCACCGCGTTCTACCCTGGCGGCGGTGGGCAGCCCACGGACTCCGGGACTCTGACCGCAGACGGCGTGCAGTACGCCGTAAAGCGCATCCGCCGCGACTCGGGACAGTACGTTCACGAGATCGACGGAGACGAGCGTCCTGACGTCGGCGTCCAGATCAGCGGCGCAATCGACTGGGACCGCCGGTACCAGCTCATGCGCACCCACACTGCGCTGCACATACTCTGCGGAGTTGTCTGGCGCGACTACGGCGCGCAGGTCACGGGCGGCAATATGGAACCGCTCAGGGCGAGAATGGACTTCGAGCTCGAAAGCATGTCCGCTGATTTCGCAGAGCACGTCGAGGAGCTGATCAACGGCGAGGTCGCGGCGGAGCGCGACGTCCACGTCAGTGTACTTCCCCGCGAGGAGGCGTTCGAGATCCCGGACCTGATCCGCACCAAGATCAACCTGCTGCCTCCGCAGATCACAGAGGTCCGCATCATAGACATCGAGGGTCTCGATCTACAGGCCGACGGCGGCACACACGTCGCCAACACCCGCGAGGTGGGCCGCATTCGAGTCGTCGGCCACGAGTCCAAGGGCCGCATCAACAAGCGTCTGAGGATCTCCGTCGACGCCTAGCTGACATCGGAGGATCGAATGAAGGCTCCGGAAAAGGTCTATGTGTGGTTCGACCCGGAAGGAGACTTCCTGGAAGTTACCTTCGACGCTGCAAGAGATGGAGATATGGAACAGACGTCGGATGACAGGATAGCCGTGAACGTCGATGACGATGGCAACATCATCGGATTTCACATCCTGCGCGTCAGCAGTCTGATGAAGGAAGGAGGCCTTCCGTTTGAGGTCGACCTGAGTTCCGGGCGCTCCCTTGGAGCAACCCTGTCAGGGTGAGTGCAAAAGTGTGGCCTTCTGGCATCCAGGGGTGACCACAAGCCGCTTCCTCAAACCCATCGGAATCCCCCTCGCCCACTAACAGGAAAGGAATATCCCATCATGCAGAAAGTGCTTCTCACCGGAGCATCCGGGTATATCGCCGATCAGCTTCTGCCCACGTTCAAGGAGCGTTACGAGATGGTGCTCGTCGACGTCGTGGATACGAACCGCCGGGGCGAGCGCGTCGAGGGCGTTGTCATCCAGGACCTTATCGACCCCGACCGCGCCAAGTACGCAAGCCTGTTCGAGGGCGTCGACGCGGTCGTCCATCTCGGGTACAAGCGCCGAACCGGGAGCAACCCGCTCGACCACTTCTTCGAGGAGAAGGAGAACGTCGAGATGGCGTACAACGTCTTCAGGTCCGCTTACGACGCCGGAGCGTCCAGGGTCGTCATGGCAAGCTCCAACCACGCCGCCGACTGGTACGAGCACAACCTGATCCACACGAGAAAGATGGAGTCGCTCGACCCGTACCGGCTGCCGCTGTCGGACAACTTCTACGGCTGGGCCAAGGCAACCTACGAACACATGGGGTTCCTGTTTGCGTGCGGCGCGATGGACTTCAGGACGGCCGGCGGAGACCAGGACCACACCGGCGCTTCACAGGTCCAGCAGCGCAAGCTGGAGGTCGTGATGGTCAGGATCGGCGCACCGCGCGATCTCGACCCGGCGCTATATGTCGGAAACACCGCCAACTACAAGCGCGACCTCGGCGCGTACCTCAGCCCCCGTGATCTCGGGCAGCTCTTCGTAAAGGCTTCCGAGGCCCCGAACATAGAGAACGAGCACGGGGTCCCGTGGCAGGTCGTGTACGGGATCAGCAACAACACCCGCGCGTTCTGGTCGCTCTCCAACGCCCGCGAGGCGCTGGGCTACGAGCCGGAGGACGATTCAGAGGTCAAATACGCCGAAGATATACGCAGATTGCTGTCCGGCACGGACGCGCTGGGCCGAGTTGGTGGATGAAGTTTAATAAATAGTTGAAATTACCACTTGACAGCCATCGCAATCTTAGGCTAGTATTTTGACCTGCACCTTAACAACTGGATAGTGGAAAGAACCAAAACCCAAAACAAATCCGTAGAGTTTGATCCTGGCTCAGGACGAACGCTGGCGGTGCGCCTAATGCATGCAAGTCGAACGGGCGAAGGGGCTTCGGCCCCCTAGCTAGTGGCAGACGGCTGAGTAATACGTAAGTGATCTACCCCGGAGAGGGGGATAAGCCGAAGAAATCCGGTCTAATACCCCGTACGCTCCCTCTATTACGGTAGAGAGAGGAAAGTTCCGGCGCTCTGGGAGGAGCTTGCGGCCTATCATGGTAGTTGGTGGGGTAAAAGCCTACCAAGCCGAAGACGGGTAACCGGTGTGAGAGCACGATCGGTCAGAGGGGGACTGAGACACGGCCCCCACTCCTACGGGAGGCAGCAGCAGGGAATCTTGCGCAATGGGC
>DAOUHG010000048.1:0-33063 GCA_034428835.1 Dehalococcoidia bacterium | reverse complement strand
ATACCAATTTCGTGTAATGCCGCCGTATTCTCGCTGATCGGACTCTCTGGATTCCGGCCTTCGCCGGAATGACGGTCGGGGGGCGCTGGCCATGCTATTTGAGGCATAGTCAGAACGAATTGGTATAAGCAGGAGGATTATCGTGGTCGGCCCCGAACCTCTGCACGGACTGACAGTGGAATTGCGCATGTTCGCTGTCGAGTTGTCCGGTGTAGATGTGAACCCGCAATTCGTTAACCCCGCGACACTACAGTTCAACGATGTGGTTGAAAAGGGGTGGTCGTTTGATAAAGGGGTCAGGACAGGGATCACCGAGTCCGCTTTAAGCTATACGAATGGACTCCAGATTGAGGCATTTGACGACATAGTTCGCTTTCAGCATTCTGGCCCAAATCTCAAGGTCAGGGGTCCGCTCAGTGCTGAAGTCGCTAAGCGCTACGTTGAGGCGTTTGGTGTCGACAATTGGTTTGGGGTCTCCTTAGAATTTGCTGGGCCGATAGGGCTGGAGGGGTACCCTGACAACTTTGGTGTATCGCTCCCGCCGGCTTTGTCTAACCTTTTGATCCATAACGGTGTCACCCCGGGAGTCCGCGCCGGGACCTTTTATCAGTATCCCGACCGAAACCTTCAGGTAGATCTTCAGCAATCCCCCGTTGGCTCCAGTCATATGGGACTGGCTTGGATAGCTCAGGTGTACCGAAGCTTGGCTCGTAGCCAGGATGATCAAACTGAGAATCAGGTAGAATCCGTACTATCTGAATGGGAACGCGACTTGGAAGATGTAGTCGCAGCCGTGTCCCTTCTGGTCCAAGCCACCCTTAACCCCAGAGGCTCTTGATGACGACACAGTACAATTTCGGGCACGATTATAGGAAGCGCCCGTCCAAAAGAAGAATGCTCGAACACTATGCTGCACGGGTCGACAAGTCGAGAGCTGGCAAATTGAATGTTCGCTCAATCCGCCTGGACGACTCTGATCACCTCTATTACCACGTCCACTCGCCTCGTCGCGGTCATTCAGGCAAGTCTTTCTATGCCCTACTACGGGAATTCAGTCACGAATCCCCGGTCACCCACGACAAGGTTGATGGCTGGTTCAACGCTCTTGCTGAAGATGCTGCAGACACAGGCGAGCCGATGCCAAGCAAGAGTGTCTTCAATGAGGCCAAACGAATCGCACATGGTATTCGCAGCCAACTACCTACGACTACAGATGTTTATCTCATGGATGGCGGAAAGATTGCGCTTGAACTGTACGGCGACTTCGGCCACGGATTCTTACTTGTGTGCGAACCGGGCGGGAGTGCTCTGTGCATAGTCACGGTTGACGGTGTGTCCAGGCGGGCGCGCTACGAGAACTCTAGCGTCCTGCCTGATGGCTTTATCAGCGAAGGGCTGAGCGATGTCCTGCCCAAGGCTTGAGGACCTGTCGCTGCGAGCCTGATAGTTTATGGTTGCCCAGTACGTTGATGACTCCGAAGACTTAGGTAGGTGTTGCTTCGATTCAAGGGATTCCGGTCGTCCTAGACCGAGGTCTCGATTTATCAGACGATCATTCGTCAATGGATTGATGTCTGTCGACAGGCTTCAAGACGTAGATGTTTATGTCCTACGCTGTGTGCATGATGCAGAGGCGCTGGCTCGCACGCCACCTCGCACCTTCCACGGCTGGTACGTCTTTACGGCTGCTACAGTTCGGTCAGCAGGTTGGGAGGTTTATCCCGATCCAACAAACAGGAATCCGTGGCACTCTCAAGTCCATCTGCCAGATTCAATGGAGGAAGAAGACGACTTTCTTCAGAGTTGCAACAAGATCGCATCTCAATCTCATTGGCTTGTCCGGCCAATGAGTCAGGCAGACGAGGAATTCCTGGCAGATGTATCCGACCACCTTGGTTAGAGTACACCAGACCTTATACCTTAACTGTGATGCGACACGTCTCGATCAGAGAGTGTGAGGTCGGACCGTCTGATCACCGCACTCAACTGGCTTGAGGACGACACACTAGCGGCACTGAAGGAGGCCTACCAGTCCGAGTGAAATGTGGATGTGCTTATCCGGCCGCACGCTCTGTGGCTGATTCGCAGCCGCTTGCAGACCAAATCAGCAGCTAAAGCAGTAGGTCCACTATCAAATCGCACAGAAGTGGATGGAGGGCTACAGGGCTGGCTTGCTGAATGCACGTTGCACTTTTGTTCCGAATCTAGGTGCAACGCTGTACATATCCCAGCTACATCCGGTGGGCGAGCTTGGGGTCGAGGATGTCGCGGAGGCCGTCGCCGGCCAGGTTGATCGAGGTGACGGTGACGGCGAGCACCAGTCCGGGGAAGAAGATCACCCACATGGCCTTGTGGATGAAGCCGCGTCCCTCGGCCATGATGTTGCCCCAGCTTGGGTTGTCGATCGACGGGATTCCGGCTCCGAGGAAGCTGAGGTACGCCTCGGTCAGCATTGCGCTGGCGGCTACATAGGTGCCCATGACGATGAGCGGGGCCATCAGGTTCGGGATTACGTGACGGATGAGAATCCGGCCGTTGCTCGCGCCAATGGAGCGTGCCGCGTCTACGAACGGCTGCTCCCTCAGACTCAGCACCGACGCGCGAGCGATTCGAGTCATGCGCGGCGTGTCCACGATCACTATGGCGATTATGACGTTCTGAAGGCTCGCGCCGAGGATCACCATGAGCGCGATTGCGAGCAGGACGGTTGGAATGGCCATCAGACCGTCCATGATACGCATAAGGACGGCGTCCACCTTGCGGAAGTAACCCGACAGTGAACCAAAGGTGGCTCCGAAGATCATCGCCAGAACGGCGACAGAGGCCGCGACCATCAGGGAAATCCTGCCCCCGCTCATCGTACGGCTGAACACGTCGCGCCCGAAGGCGTCGGTGCCAAACCAGTAGCTTGAGGATGGGGCGTCGAGTCGCGCGTCCATGTTGATCTTGGTCGGTTCGTTCGGAATGACGAAAGGCGCGAACGCGCTGATTATCACCAGTATGGCGATAATCACGAGTCCGACGGTCATCGTCGGCTCTCGCACAGCGGTGTTGAGAGACAACCTCCATGCGCGCGCAGCCAGGGAGAGCCTCTGTTCAGCCAGCGGATGTCCGGTCGTCGCCTGTGTCATTAGTACCTGATCCTGGGGTCGAGGAAAGCGTAGAGAACATCGACAGCCAGATTGATGAATACGTAGAAGCTGCCGATGAGTATTATCATCGCCTGAATAATCGGATAGTCGCGCGTCGCGATCGCCTCGACCGCCAACCTGCCCAGACCCGGTATCGCGAACACGCTCTCGGTTACTACTGCTCCTGACAGAAGCCCTGCCAAGCCCAGCCCGATAACGGTCAGTATCGGCAGCGACGCGTTCCGAAGTGCGTGCCGGACCAGTACGGTCCTCTCAGTCACTCCCTTCGCCCGAGCGGTTCGCACATAGTCCTCTTTCAGGACTTCCAGGACGCTCGCCCTGGTCATTCTGGCGATGAGTGCGATGACGACCAGGCCTAGGCTTAGAGATGGCAGGACGAGATGACGCACGTACTCCCACAAATCGTCTGTGAGTTTCACATAACCCGCGACGGGCAGCAGGGGATTGTCCATTCCGAACGCCCACAGGCCGAATATCCAGATCAGGATGAACCCGAGCCAGAATATCGGGACCGAAAACCCCACCGCCGCGAACACCATTATGGAGCGGTCCGTTATCGAGTTCGCTTTCCACGCAGCAAGAACGCCCAGAGGTATTGCCACCAGTACGGCTATAAGCTCAGTGGCGATCGTCAGAGAGACCGACGGTCCCACACGTCCCTTAATCAGATCGAATACTGGCCTGCCTGACCTGATAGAGGTGCCAAAGTCGCCCTGCGTGATACGCCCGGCCCACTTGCCCAGTTGGACGTATATGGGGTCGTCGAGTCCGAGGCGTTCGCGGATTTTGACGTACTCGGCGTGGGTGGCCTCGTTTCCGGCAATAACCGCGGCGGGGTCGCCGGGAGTGAGACGCAACAGGAAGAACGTAAACAGGCCAACGACCACCAGAACGGGGATCGTGGCCAGCAGTCTACGAACGATATAGGCGAACAATTGGCCTCAGATCTGAAGTCGAGGTGTGACGACTTCACGTCCGGGATTGAGTTCCCCCGCTCAGCGTAGCCGAACGGGGGAATGTGTACTAACTTACCTGACTTAGCGTGGGTCCTTGGACCGGCGCTCCGACTCGCCCCACCATACGTTGAGGAAGAGCGGGGAACCTACTGGGGCGCCGCGAACGTCGACGTCCTGGAGGTCCTTGTCGTAGATGCGAAGCTGGAAGAACTGGCCGAAGGTCACCCTTCTGGGGTCAGCCCAGGCCGCATCAGCCATCTTGCGAGTAACCGCGAACTGCTCATCGAGACTCGGCGCGGCGGCGAACTCGGACCTGAGCTGAGTCATCAACTGTCCAGTCGTGGAGTCCTCTGCATAGTTAGTCTCGCCGACCCTGTAGTGCGTCGCGACCAGCGGATGGTAGAGGTTGCTGCTGTTCCAGTTGGTGAATATGTGCCAACCTTCCGCGCCTCTGAAGGTCGCGATCTGCCCCGCCCAGTCAGTTGACTTGACCTCAGCGTTGATTCCAACTGCCGAGAGCTGCTCCTTGAGAACCGGCGCTATCGGGTGGATCGTCGGGAAGTCCGTCGGGTCCAGAATGATGATCGGCTCGCCGGAGTAACCCGACTCGGCAAGCAGCTGCTTGGCGCGCTCGGGGTTGTTCTGGTTGTAGAGCTCTTCGTTGTCTGTGTGCTCGGCCCAGGGCGTGCCGCACATCTGAAGCGATGGGCAGAGCTGCCAGAGACGCGAGTCGCCGTAGCCCTTCATGATATCTTCGGCGTTGACCGCGGCCTGAATGGCCTGGCGCAGCTTCTGACCGCTTTCAGTGAACCCCAGCAACGGGTCGCGTGTGTTGAGGCCGATGTCCGGCTGCGCGCCCGGAATGCCGATATGGATCGACACCTGGTCCGAGTTCTTCAGCGCCTCTTCGTAGAAATCCGAAGATACTACGTCGAGGAAGTCCACGGTTCCGGTCAGCACCGCGGCGACACGGGTCTCCTGGTCGGGGATCTCCTTCATGTGGAGCCGATCGAAGTAGGCGAGCTTCGCGCCAGCCCGATAGCTTGGCTCTTCTCGTCTCGGGACGTACTCCTCGTACCTGTCCAGGATGATCTCGTTGCCGGGGTCCCAGCTTATGTACTTGTACGGACCGGACGCAACGAAGTCCTGGACCAACTCACCCGCCGGATACTTCTCGGCGGTCTCCTTGGGCATGATGTTCGGCTGCGTGCCGCCGACATAGCCGAGCGCCGTCATCAACAGCGCGGACGGCTCGCTCAGAACTATCCTGAACGTCTTGTCGTCAACTGTCTCGAATCCCTCCCAGATCTCGTTGAGGATCGGGCTGAAAGACGTGTCCTGCTCCCGGAACCGTTTGATCGACGCCTGTATGTCTTCAGGCAGAACCTGGGTACCGTCATGCCATGTGAGGTTGTCGCGAAGCGTGAAGGTGTAGGTGCCGCCGTCCACCTCCCAGTTGTCGGCCATGTCTGGGTTGATGGAACCCTGCGAGTCCCACTGGGCCAGGGATTCCCAGAAGTGCCAGGACACGCCTCGTCCGATGGCCGAACCGGACGTCATGGAGTCGAGGTTTCCCACGCTGCCCTGTGGAACCCAGACGAGAGTTCCGCCAAACCTGTCTTCGGAGAAGATGTTTGTGTCGGCGTCGGAGGCCACCATCGGGCGTGAGGTCGTTTGCTGTGACGCCATGATGGGCTCAGCAGCCTTCGGGGCGCCCGGAGGCGGAACGGCGGTCGCGGCCGGAGCCGCGGCTGCGGGCTGCATGGGAGCTGCGGGCTGCATGGCCTGTCCCTGAGCGGCGGGGGCCGCCGGCGCTGCCGGGGCAGCAGCCTGCGGCGCCTGGGGAGCGCTTGGCTCCTCGGCCGAGCTGCACGCCACCGTCAGAAGGCCCAGAGTCAGGGTCAGGACCACGATGGGGATTATAATCTTCAATCGTCTCATTCACTCCTCCAGAGCGTCTAATGAATACGCGCAACGGACGCTGCGCGTGTTTAAAGAAGTTTAACCAGAGTGGGATGCTGAGGTCAAAAGAGGCTGGGGTCTGGAGCCTGTAACAATTTTGTAGGTGCGGCTGCTTGACCATGTTCAGGAGCGCGGGTGTCTCGCCCGCATTCGTTCGTCCAAATCCCGCCGAAACGCTGCTGCTTATTGAGTCACCTACAAAATTGATACAGGTTCTGGGGTCTGGGATAATTTACAGATCAGATCGGACGGTGTTCCATACGCTCTCTCCCGTATCGCGGGCAGGTCATAAACTCTAACCATCTCTTATGAGAAAAGGTGCGAGCTGACCGAGACTCAAACTAGAAGGCCAGCCCAAATCTCGCGCACTCAAGAAAAGTGCAAAGATCCCATTCGCGAGGTCCTAATCAGAAACGGTGAGTGGAAGTCGACCACTCCATAGCTGACGTTTAGAGTCTTGAAGAGTTCAACTTTCCAGCCTGCCCGTGGAACTACGGAGGACTTGATGGATGTGTAGTACGCTGGGGGCTAGGTGGAAGGTTTAGTTCCGGTTTAGCGAGCTAGACCAGCGCTGCCTCAGGATAACTCGATCGGCTCTTGGCAGCCATGTCGGCGGGATCTGCAGTCGTCGTTAGACTCAATCCGTCCAACGCTTCGGCCTCTGACACATCATCAGTGAAGTCCAGAATAAGTTGAATCGGGCGTTCAGGCAGCCTGTTTTCGTTGAAACTGTCCACATCTGCCTTTAGCTGCCTGCAATCTCCTACGATTTGCTGGCGACGCTGCTGAAAAGCAATCCGCATGTGTTCAGAATGAGCTGTCCTGATGTCATCCCAGAACGTACCCTGTATCCCATTTCTCGTTGTTCGGGCGGCGTGTTTGGTTCGGACTACGCGTCCTTGGGGATCAGTAAAATACTCCTCACGCATAGCTCTTGACAGTTCGTCGGCTAGTCGAGCGACCAGCGACGCTCGCCCCGGCTCCCAGTAGCTGTGATCTATCGCCCATATTGCGATTTCGCGTGACGACGCTGGCCAAGGGCGGCCAGACTCTCTATAGGCATCCACAATCCGTTGTCGCTGTTGGGTGACTGTTGGTCCCGGCACTTTGTCTGTCCTCCATATTCTAGACAGTCACGGATGGAAATACTGATCCCCAACCGTCAACCGTAGCGCTGTTGATTACGTGATTTCGGATTGGTACCAAGAGCTTACGCAGGTGGGACCAATTGAGTTCACCCCGATTATGGAGCTGACCGACTACTAGCCCAGGATGCACACTGTGCAGATTTGCAAACCCCCGAATTCGATCCGAACTGTAAAGAGGGCCGACTCTAACCATAAGACTCTCAAGCTTGTCTTGTGGAATCGCCCGTGTTGCTGCGAACTCATTTGCTTCAATCTCTTCGGCCGGCAGACTCATGCCCATGCCCCCGTAAGCGGCTTCAATTTCAACATCCAAGCTATCCTGACCCTGAGAGACGTGGCCAAGTTCATGGAGTAAGGTGAACCAGAAGTTGTCAATACGATCATATCTGAGGGACAAAGCAACGACTGGGGAGTCCTCCACCCAGAACGTGGCGCCATCAATCTTGGTCTTCGGCAAGTGTTCAACGATTACTAGCTTGATGCCACTTTCGCTAAGTACACGCGGGACGTGTCTCGCTCCCTGTGGGGAGTTCATCAATGGCTTCAGATCATTTAGCACTACCGGGAGATTGCGAGACGTATACGGGGCAGCCTGAACGTGCCGACTCAGGTGCATACACTGAAAGAGCCATGCCTGCAGTGCCGGGGATATGCTCTCATATGCTGTCGACTTACGAGCTGCATGAACTCCAAATGATGGCGTTTCATCCATTCCCGATAGCCCAAAGAAGGACAGGACCTGACCTTCAAGGATGTCCACAGATTCCGAAGACTCGATCCAACCTCTTTTGATCATGTCCTTTACGGGAGCGATCGAGTAAATCCTCGCTCTTCGTGTGACAGCATCAGAGTCTACAGTCCGAGACTTCCAGACCTTGTATTCAGCGTCCAGGTTCATCCAGAACTTTGCCGATGTGCCTAGTGCGGCACCGAGAGCATGAGCAGTCTCCGCTGAGATCCCTCTTTTGCCTGCTACAACGTCGTTGACAGTTCGCAGATTCTTACCAATGATCTCCGCTAGGTCACCCTGAGTCCATCCACGTTCCTCCAGCTCCTCCCTCAAGAAATCGCCTGGCGGGAACACTTCTGCTGGGCGGCGCTCAGTAGTCATGTTATCCTCTCCCCACTCAGTGATAGTCTTCGATACTTACTATATCCACTCGCTTCGTCCCGTTTACCATCACAACCTCCAGAATTAGCCTGAACTGGTTGTTAAGGCGGATAGAGTGCTGATATTGGCGATTTCCTTTCAGGCGTTCAAAATGCCACGATTTCATGGCATGCAGATCTCGTTCATCGACTGCGCTTCTGATGCCTTGGATTCTCTTCCGAAACGCTTTGACAATTGCAGGCTGATAACCACCAGTAAACGAAGCATCCACCTCCAGTCTGTCTAATACCTTGTCCCGGAACGCCAGTTCCATTAGTCGAAATGTATCTCTGTTGGTGAAGTTTGTCAATAACCTTACGATGCACTGTATCGTAGCATCATTTTCATCATTGTTGCAATGGAAATAGGTGTAAGAGTCGAGCCGAGAGGACTAACGACGAAACGGTAAGTAGGCTTCCTGCGGATGGGAAAGCCACCTACAGACCCATCCGAACGGGACTTCCCGACGTGTAGGACCGAATAGTTGCTGGTAATGCTCCTCGCATCCCAGCCTAGCAACGGCCGAGTAAATCATACTTTGTCAGCTGTTTGAGACGATTCTGGCGTCACAATGACCACGGACTGCGAAATGTATTCACACGCAGTAGTTCCCCCCAGTCTTCACCGACAACATCCCGCACGTCTCTTGCCTTCTCATAACAAAGGATATGGGACAGCTCCATCGTAGGCGACACCTACAGAATTGACGGAGCAGATAGGGGCGGTTCGCGAACCGCCCCTACAACTTTGGAGACACGAGAGTCAGCACGCGCCTGGGATTTTCGACCATGATCTGGCGTTGGGCTTCGTCGCTCACGCCCAGAGCGGTCAGGTATGGCAGGAAGGTCTCCTGGATGTAGGTGTAGCCTGAGCCGCCGTACTTCCTGAGATGGGACTTCCAGCAAACGTCCTGAGACAGTAGGACGCGGTCGCCGTAGCCGGCTTCGATCAACTGTGGAATAGCGGTCGCGACCAGGTGGTCCCGACCGGGCTGCTCAGTCGTGTTGACCACGCCGAGGGTGTCGAACTGTATGTAGACGCCTCGCGCGAGCAGCTCCAGCATGAATGGGACGTCGTCGGCCATGGCGCAGGAGTGTCCGAGGATCGTGCGGCTGAGGTCCGCGCCCTCTTCCTCGACGATGTCGAGCACAGCGTGCTTCTCGGGCTTCAGCGGAGGGGAGTGGAACGAGATCGCCGCGCCGGTGAGCAGACTTGCCTTTGCCGCGGCGCGAACGCTCCGGGCCTCGTTGTCGGTGATCGGATCGCCGTTAACGCCGATCTCTCCGATGATGCCGGAGCGGATGCCGGTGTCACCGACGCCGACAGTCACGTCGTGGACGATCTCGTCGGTCAGAGTCTCGACGCCGCGAGAGTCCATGTCGTCAGGGTGAAAGACCTTCTGGTACCAGCCGGAGCCCATGACTATGTTGAGTCCGGTCGCTATCGACGCGTTCTTCAGGGCCTCCGGGTCTCTTCCGAGTCCCCTGCTCGTTACGTCAACTATCGTCTGACCTTCCAGATCCCGAAAGTGCGACACTTCGGCTATGGCATCGTCTTCGGTATCGAGGACGTAGTTGTCCAGAAGAGGAAGTGCGCGGCGCGCCATGTGGAGGTTGGACAAATCGAGGTCGGCCTCCCACACGGCGCGTTCGTCAGGCGGCAGGTCAGGGCCGGGCAGGTGGTTCCTGCGCAGGTCGAGATACAGGTGCTCGTGCATCAGCGTGAAGCCGAGGCGGTCGGGTTCGACCGCCCCGAGCACCGTTATTGCCTTGCCGGCTGTGTCAGTCATTGGTCTGTCACCCTCACCCTGGCCCTCTCCCTGAGGGAGAGGGGACTTTCGTTCCAATGACAGGTGGAGAACTGCCTAGCCCTGGACGCCTCCGTAGTGGAGGGCCTGTCCGACGATGTCCACGTCAACCATCTCGCTATGAGCGGCGAGAAGCTGATTGGTTATCGGTCCCGGAATGGCGTCGCCGACGGGTCGGAGATCGACCATGCTCACGGGTATGATTCTCGGGCTGGTCCTGGAGAAAAAGACCTCGTCAGCGGTGTACAGATCGTAGGGCTGGAGATCTTCCTCGACCAACTCGATGCCGAGCTGTTCGGCGACATCGAAGATTACGCTGCGAGAGATACCCTGCAGGATGCTCTTGTCGGTGGCTGTCTTGAGTACGCCGTCCTTGACGAGGAAGACGTTGTAGCCGATACCTTCGGTCAGATTGCCGTTCTGGTCGAGCAGAATCGGAGAGGCGCCGGGATCGACGTCAGAGGCTTCAAGCTCGGCGAGCACGAAGTTGGCTCGGCTGTGGTGCTTGACCTTGGGGTCCATCATGTCGCTGGAGTAGCTCCGGGTGCGGGCGATGACGCCGTGAGCGCCCTCGACGTAGGAGCGCGCGAAGGAATCGAACGCGACGGGCTTGATGGCCACGCACACCGTGGCAGAAGTCGGGTCGGCCACGCCGTGACCCACGCCGCGGGTTATGAACGGATGAATCTGGAAGTCGCCTGCCTCGTCGAGGCGGTCGATGTTCATCTGGACAGCCTGTTCGCAGATGTCGGTCATCTGGTCAGGCGTCAGGCCCGGGTCGATGCGCATGTACTTGAGCGAGCGGTACAACCTGTCTATGTGCCGATCGAGAACGAACGGCTTTCCGCCGAAAGTGCGGGCGATGTCGAAGACGACGTCGGCCACGACAAAGCCGCGGTCATCGGGCGAGATAGTGACGTCGCCGTAGGGTATCCATTCTCCGTTGAAATAAGCCGTATAGATGCTGCTGTCAGCCATTGTTTCCTCCGTTTTGACTATTCATTTTTCAGCCTGCCGACCAATGCCCACGCCGCGGGCAGCGTCAGCGTCGCAAGATAGAGCTTCATCAGATCGCCGACTATGAATGGATAGAGGCCCCACTCAAGGGTCTTGGCCCAATCGCGACCAGCCACATCGACATAGAGCCACAGCAGGCCCGGCACGTACAGGATCACGTTGCCTGCTAACATCGCGAGCAACCCCAAGGGCTTTCTGTCCCATAGCCTCTCTGCGAAGAACCCGGTTACCCAGGCGGCGAGTATGAACCCGACGATGTAACCGCCGCTGGCTATCGCCCAGGGCAGACTCGCGCTTCCGACCCACGGAAACAGGAAGTGCGCCCCCCAGGCGCCGTCCATGGCCAGCGCACCTGATCCGGGGGCAAAGACCGGAATCCCGATCATGCCCATCAACATGTAGATCAGCAGCGATCCGGCTCCGCGGTTCGCTCCGAGCGCTCCGCCCGTGACTAGCACCGCAAAGGTCTGCCCCGTTATGGGCACCGGCGTCCAGGGAAGCCGGATGGCCATCTGCGCAAACAGTGCGACAAACCAGGCGAATCCGAACATCAGCACGAAGTCTGTGGCTATTCTCTGTGCTCGCGTTTGGACCCAGACCCTGGGTATCAGGGCGTCTGCGAGAACAGCCGGTCTGGCGACCATTGCCATGTGAGTATCTCCCGGGAAATTCCGTAGGTCTCCATGATCGTCAAGGGGAATGCTAGTTGTGCTGGTATGGTGTGTCAAGATCGGTAACGGATGCCACCATTGCGCCGGTGTTGCAGGTGTCGCTGGCGAGGATGTAGCGGGCGTTGCCGCGACGCTGCCGGACGTACTCCAGGGCGGCCTCGATCTGATCGAACTCCGTCCTGACTATCGCCGTTATCAGCGCGAACGCCGCAGCGGGAAGCAGTCCCTGCCACAGCTTTATCATGAATGCCAAGCCGAGGATGAACGCGCCGACGTAGGAGAAGCGCTCACGCTTCTCCTGCACGGCCCCGACTACGAAGTAGGCGGCGAACATCATCGTCGCGGTGGTCACAGGCTCGATGAACGTCGCTCGGGAGTAGTTGACGTCCAGCGGCATCACGGCGAGTGCGGCGGCGGCAATCAGCGCGGGGACAGTCCCGCTGCAACACCTGACGATTACGTAAAGCAGCACGACGGAGCAGATTCCGGCGAGCGCGACGGGCAGCCTGAACGATAGGTTCGAGGGTCCGAGGAGGGCGATGAAGAGTCCCTGATACCAGAAGAACATGGGCGGCTTGTCGGCCAGGATGGAGCCGTCCGCGAACATGTTGGGGTAGAGCCAGTTGTGGAAGGACTTGTAGGCGTGGGAGGAGATAGACGTGTAGATCGCGAGTCCTGGATGGCCGAGACCGAGGTCGTAGAGTCGCAGGAATGCGGCGACCGCCAGCACTGGGGCGAAGACGGCGAGGTGGAGGTGGCGTATCTCCTGTTGCGATACGGCGTTTCTCATGCTGTTCAGTGCGGAGTGCACGGTGGGGTACAGTATAGCCATGCCTGCAAATGCGACTAAGCTGACCTTGATCGTCGAGGAGTAACTGGGGGAGTTGGGGCGTCAGCGGACCACAGGGAGCATCTACCTCAACGACTGGGCGTACTGGCGCAACGTGCCAGCCAACTTGTGGAGCTACAAGCTCGGAGGCTACCAGGTGCTCAAGAAGTGGCTGTCGTACCGCGAGCGCAAGGTGCTGGGGAGGAGGGTAGGGGCAATGCTGGGGGGGACGTACGACGTATGAGACCTTCCAATATACTATAGCGCAATCATGCTTGTACCCACAGAACCCAAGATATACCACATCGTCCATGTAGACCGACTACCTTCCATCATTGCGGACGGGTATCTGTGGTGCGACACAGTAATGGATAGTAATGAAGCAGACACTGGGACCACTGTCGGAATTAACAACATCAAGCAGCGCCGACGCCAGTTGACGCTCTCCAGCCATTCAAGTCTGCATGTTGGTGACTGTGTTCCCTTCTATTTTTGCCCACGTTCCGTCATGATCTATGTGATCTCGATGGCTAATCACCCAGAGTTGTCCTATCGAGACGGCCAAGGGCCTATTGTTCACCTTGAAGCAGACTTACGTCAGTCAGTGGATTGGGCGGACGCCAACGAGCGCCGCTGGGCATTCACTTCGTCCAACGCAGCTTCCAGCTATTTTGAGGACTTCAGCGACCTCGACGACCTCGACAACTAGATTGGGACGCGATACAAGCTAACCAGTGGTCAGGTCGCCAGGAGACTAAGCAGGCCGAATTCCTAGTAGGGCATTCATTTCCATGGAATTTGATTTCGCGTATTGGTGTCCGCTCCCATGAGGTCCGCTACCGAGTGCTAGAGGCAATACAGGCTTCCGATCATCGTCCACCCGTAGAGATCACTACTGACCATGGAGGAGGCAGAAATGATCGAGTATAAGACCGGCGACATTTTTGCAGAGGATGTTGAGGCGCTCGTCAACAGCGTCAATTGTGTGGGAGTGATGGGTCGTGGAATTGCACTCCAATTCAAGAACATGTTTCCTGAAAACTTCAAGAGCTATGCGGCGGCATGTAAACGGAATGAGGTCAGACCTGGTCGGATGTTCGTTTACGAATCAGGCCGAATGACCAATCCACGCTACATAATCAACTTCCCTACCAAGCGCCACTGGAGGGGTAAGATCCGCATAGAGGACATAGAGGCCGGACTTGAAGATCTCATCAGGCAGATCCAAGCCCGCAACATCCGGTCAATCGCTATACCACCACTCGGAACTAGTCTCGGCGGGTTGAACTGGGCCGATGTACATCCACGCATCGAAGCAGCTCTTCGGGAATTAGACGATGTGAAGGTCATGTTATTCGAGCCCGGCAGCGGTCCTGTAGACGATCGTCCTAATCGCTCCACCGATGTGCCTAATATGACCCCGAGTCGGGCGGCGCTGGTTGCCCTGATGTACCGCTATGTTTGTGTTCTGCTCGACCCGTTTATCACGCTCCGGGAAGTGCACAAGCTCATGTACTTCATGCAGTTGGCTGATGAGCCTCTCAAGTTAGAGTTCCAGAAAGCTCCTTACGGTCCATATGCTGAAAATCTCCGACACGTCCTTCGGAGGGTGGAAGGTCATCTCATATCGGGCTACAGGGATGGTGGCGACGCCCCATACAGACAGCTCGAACTGGTGCCGGGCGCAATCGAAGACGCAACCGCATTCCTCGACAGTCGTCCCGAAACGAAGGAACGCTTGGCTCGGGTGGCAAACTTGTCGAGGGGTTCGAGTCGTCGTTCGGCCTTGAGTTGCTGGCAACGGTACATTGGGTGGCTACCGAGCATCCCTCCTCTACAGACGACGAGCTAACTGCCCACACGTATGCGTGGGGTTATCGGAAGAAGCAGTTCTCAAAACGGCAGATACACTTGGCGCTCCAGACTCTCAGAGATAAGAACTGGCTCGATGCGGGGTCCTCGGTTGACGAGGACGTACTCTCCGATATGCTAGACGATCTAAAAGGGACGAGCGGCTCGTGAAGAAGGGTACCCGATACCGTCTCAAGTCGCGATGGCTAATGCACAACGACTGCTGAGTGAGATGCACCAGATTTTGCCCCGGCGGTTCGAGGTGTATCCCACACCCGACGGTGAGGTCGCTATCGATGCGGCGACCGGTCGCGGCAGTTCGGTTATCATGCTATGCGACTCTCAGGGAGGGGGCTTGTGTTTGGCCAACCTGCCAAGTGCCCACCGGTGCAGGAGCTACACGTCCACATCCAACCTACCTGACGAATTTATGCGAGAAGCCCTGACGGAATTGGAGCGGGAGATCAGCTGACCGCTCATGGAGGTTCTGGAGAGAATCACTACAGATGAAGATCTCGGACGAGGCGTATCTTCAAGTAGGCACGCAGCGCGCGCGGCGCTCACGAGTCCCCTTCTATGAGTTCTTGCCACCTGAAGGTAAAACCGAAATATCGGTTGATAGGCTGAGCGTAGCTCCGCCGGATCAGGCGACTTCGATTGCCGACAGCCGAGACAATGCCCGTGGGCGCACATTTTATGGATGGGCGATAGTTACTGAAGAGAAATCAGTTGGCAATGGGCGCCGAGTGGTGGCGTCTCCGATACCCTGTCAGAATCCCTATCATGCGGATATCGTCTTGCCCGCAGATACAGCGAATAACAGGGAAAAGCAGAAGCTACACGCGCAAGAACTAGCCGACTCGTCCTATTGGCGCGATCGCTCAGACAGGTTTTTGTGACCTGCCCCGCTACTCTATCCAAACCAGTTCACCCAGAACCGTAGATGCGATCACCGGACGCAGCAATTAACTCAGAGTCCGAGTGGCGGTGCATCGGGGTATCTTGTTGATGTACCATCGTAAGTTATGGAAACTGTTGCCATCTGCTCGGCGTGTGGCCAATCGAATGTGCTGGACGATACCTACTGCTCCCGATGCAGGGTGCCGCTGGAGCGCGCCAGCCATGTCACCCTCTCTGAGGCGGAAATGCGTCAGCGCAGGTGGCGGGCGGCGGCACAGCGCCGACGCATCATTCGCTGGGGGTTGTTGATCGCGTTTGCGCTGGCGGTTGGCGGCTGGGTGTTCTGGACCCTGGGTCCCAGTCGCACTCCTCCCGTGCCATCTTCCGATGTGAGCTCTGCACCGACAACGGAAGGCGACTGGCCGATGTTTGGTCGAGACCCATCTCACTCGGCTCTTGTTTCGGGGCCGGATGCCATGCCTGAAGGCCGAATTGCCTGGCGGTTACAGACCGGCGCGCCGTTCGAGTCGTCGCCCGCCGTCGTTGGGGGAACGGTTTACGTGAGCACAGGGGATAGACGGGTCATGGCCCTGAACGCCGAGTCAGGGGAGGTGATCTGGGAGATCGACGTGGGCGGCCCGGTCGCATCGTCTCCCGCCGTGGCCGGTGGTCTGCTGTACGTGGGTCTGAAGGATGCCCGAATCATCGCGGTGTCGGTGGACGATGGGACACAGGCGTGGGAGTTCCTGACAGGTGGCTATATCATCGCTTCTCCGACCGTCCATGGGGGCATTGTTTACATAGGTTCGAGCGACGAGAGGCTGTACGCTCTTGACGCGCTGACGGGCGAGCTGTTCTGGAGCAACAAGGCAGCGGGCAGACTCAACGCCAGTGCGGCGGTCTCGGACGAGGTCATCAGTATCTCATCCCAGGGCCGCGCTACTCAAACTTTCGACGCGGTCAGCGGACGGCATCGGCTTGACTTCAACATGGCGGGAGAGTCGATCGCGCCTCCTCTGCTGGATGACGAATTGGTCTACGCGGTGGACAATCGCGGAGCCGTCGTCGGTATCGACTGGAGCAAGCATGAATTGCCGTTCGAGAAGACGGCAAGGTGGGTCCGTACGCAGCTCTACGTGTGGCAGCTCGTCGGCTCGCTTCCGCCACCAAAGGGGTATGTGTGGAACTTCCACCAGCGAAGTCAGAGATTCAAGGCCGCTCCGGCGCTGGGTCACGACCATATCTTCGTGGTGTCAGACACGGGCGCGCTGTACGCTCTCGACCGGTCGGACGGAAGATCGGCGTGGGAGTTCCAGACGAATGACAGGGTTATCGGCAGCCCGTCTGTGGCGGGTGATACGGTTTACCTTGGCGACGCGAACGGAGTCATATACGGAATCGACGCGCTCAGCGGCGAGGAGCGGTGGCGGTTCGCCGTCGACGATGGGGATGGGATCGTGTCGACGGCCGTCATTTCCGGCGGCACGATGTACGTGACCTCTGAGAACGGGGTGCTGTACGCGATTCGGTAGGGGCAGTTTCAAACCTGCCCCTACCCGTCCAAGTCGGGCGTGTCTCCGGTGATTCCACGGGAGACCATCTGGTCGACATCATCGACCGATCTGCCGAGATAGTCACTCAGCACCTCGACGCTGTGCTGTCCGAGTCTGGGCGACGGTCCTCCGAGAGTCCCCGGAGTCCGGGACAGCTTCCACGCGACGCCCGCGTACTTCTGGGTGCCGGTCTCGGGGTGGTCTATGGATTGTATGAAGCCGCGCTCGCGAAGCTGTGGATTGTCCGGAAGCTCAGTGGCCTTCAGAACGGGCGCGCTGGGGATGCCCTCAGCCTGGAGCAGCCTTGTGACTTCGTAGGCGTCTTTGTCCCGCGTCCAACCGGAAACGATGATGTCGAGCTCCTCGACGTTTTCCAGCTTGGCGGGGAGGTCGCGGAAGCGCGAGTCGCGCGCAAGCTCGGGCGTGTCCATTGTCGCGCACAGGCTCATCCACTCGTCGTCTGAGCGGACGGCGATGGCGACCCAGGAGTCGTCGCCGGAACACCTGTAGTTGTTGTGCGGAGCCATGCGGTCGCTGCGGTTGCCGCGCCGCTCCAGGCCCTTTTGCAAAAAACCGTCCATAGAGTACTCCATCACGCGGTCGGCTATCAGCCCGATCGAGGTCTCCTGCTGAGAGAGGTCTATCTCCTGACCCTGGCCGGTGCGCGCGCGGTGGTGGAGAGCGATCATGATGGCCGCCGTCGCCATCATGCCGGCAAACGGGTCGGTGTGCATGATGCCGGAGTTCATCGGCGGGCCTCCGGGGTAGCCGAGAAGCGAAGTTATGCCGGACATCGGCTCTATCGAGCCTCCATTACCCATGTAGGTGGCGTATGGCCCGGTGCATCCGTAGGCGGGCATACGAAGCAGCACGATGGACGGGTTCACTTCACGGAGGGTCGAGTACTCGAGACCCAGGTTGGGCAAGACTCTCGCAGAGAAGTTTTCGGCGAACACGTCCGAGACGCTGACCAGGTCCAGCAGGGCGTCCCTGGCCTCAGGGAAATTGAGATCGAGGGTGATGCCCTTCTTGCCGGTGTTGACTGAGTTGTAGGCGGCGTTGCGATCGTAGGGGCGGTCTCCGGGAATGCCGTCCGGGTAGGTGCCGGACAGTCGGGGCGGGTATCCGCCTCGCCAGGGATCGATCCTGTTCAGGGCCTCGACCTGAATGACCTCGGCGCCCATGTCGGCTAGCAGTCGGGTCGTGTAGGCTCCGGCCCAGGCCTGGGTGAGCACAGTCGCGCGCAGGTGCGCGAGCGGGAGTCGGGGGTGCATGTCAGTCGGGGCTCCCAGGGTCAGGAGTCTCTGATCCGCCGGATCTCTTCCTCAAGTTCGCGGACGCGGACCTCGGCCGCCATACGAGCTTCACCCTCGTAATTGGCGCGGCCCTCGGCTCCCACGGCGCGGGTCTCGGCCTGTATTCGACCGGCCCGCTCTTCGTCGAAGGTCACGATGTGTTGTCCGGTTGCGGGGTCGTACCACTCCAGGCGTCCGTCATGCCAGCGTATGTTCAGGTCCAGAACCTCGCTGTAGCCCTGCAACGTACCAGCCGAAAGCTGCTCGATCGGCATTGGCCTGTACTCGCCTTCCACAAGGCGTTCTCCAGACAGGCGTTCCCCGTGGTACTCGCCGGTCTCATCGAAGCGCCAGTACTCGGGGATACCCAGCGCGGCGTAGTCGTCCCGCTTCACACCGGTGTCGGTGTCAGCGGTGCTAACGGAGGCGACCTCCATCACGAAGTCAGGCGGCTTGCCCTGCTCGGAGATGATATAACCATTTCTCATCTTGTAGGCAATGGGATCGACGTCGAACGCAATGAGCAGATCGGGCCTTCTACGTATGACGTCGCCGCTGGACGGGCCTGGTTCCAAGACAATGTAGCGCTCAGCGGTGACCAGCGTAGTGTCGGGGTTGCCGAAGTGCTGGACAAGGTGGTGGGAGCTGCCGGTCCTGTGTAGATGGTCATAGCTGGTCATCTCGTCGGGCTCACCTGGAGGAGGGTCCGGCAGCCTGAAGCCGCTTCGGACTTCTGTAGTCTTGATTGTCGTCATATCGCACCTCGTGGGGATGGCGAGTATGCCTGAGAGCTGGCTGGTCGGTCCACCGCGAACAGCGTCGGTATATTCGATGGTTATGTTTGGAGTCTGATTATACCTCACGGCCCTGCGACAGGCTCCGAAGCTAATCCGGTTTGTGCTTGGGGGTCTTTTGCCGTATGCTCGTCGCATTGGACCTCTTTCGAGACAGCTATCAGTAGGTTGCTGAACATGGACATGAAGATCAGAGTTCGTCTTCCCATTCTGCTCGCTCTTGGGACGATGGTTTCCCTATTGCTCGGCTGTGGAGCAGCGCCCGCTGCTCAGGATGTCGACAGCTCACCGGCGGGACAGGCGACTCAGGCGTCGGAGACGGTTGCAGTCGTCGACAGTCAACCTAAAGTCAATGTAGTGGAAGTCGGCTACGAAGTGGGCCTTCGCGCTCCTGAGTTCGGCATGAGCCTCCTGGACGGCGCCAGGGTCACATCCTCAGACCTCGCTGAAGAGGGCACGCCCGTGTTCCTCTACTTCCACGCGACCTATTGACCGACCTGCCGCTCCGAGTTGCGGAGCCTCAAGGAGCAGGTTGGCACGGACTACGGTGACCGGGTCGCGTTCTACGTGGTGGGCACCAGCCCTTTCGAGAACATCGATGAGCTGGAAGAGGACAGAGAGGCAAAAGAGCTACCCTGGCCCGTGGCATACCCGGACGAAGGTATGCTGGAGGCGCTGAACATCTCCAGTCAGGCCTCGAAGATAGCGATTGGACGCGACGGTACGATCACCCATCGTTACGGTACGGGTAGGGGCAGCTACGACAGCTGGGCAGATCTGTTCGACGACATCAGCGCCAACTAGCGGGCTAACCGGAGGGTGTCTGTGAAAGCGGTCGAACACAAGCCCCTTCTGACGCGGGATGACCTTCCAATGAAGAGGATCGTCGAGATCTGCCAGCGGTGGAAGGTGAGCGAGTTGGCCATCGACACCACCCAGCACCGTCCGTCGTCCTCCATCGCGCACTCGAACGAAGCTGACCCCTTCGCGGCGGTCGACCTGTACCTGATCGCGGACTTTGGCCCAGGCGATTACGAGTGGGGCTTCAAGAAGCATCACTTCGATGTCGTCGATGAACTGGAAAGGCTGCTTGGCAGCCACGTGTGGATAACGGATAGGGGAATTCTCGAAAGGCACGTCGCGGACGGCGCCGGGTGGGCTCGGCACGAGAAGGAGAGCCGTGACGTCATCTACTCAGCCGTCTGAGCTGGGTCCCGAGCCGTCTGACCATCTGGGACGTGTGGAGCACTGGTGCGAAGTCATGATCTTGCTGGCCCAGCAGCACCAGCAAGACTATCTAGACGGCGAACTGAGGTCCCGCCTCGCCATCTACCATGCGATCGGGCTCATTGCCGATGCCGGCAGGGGCTTGAGACCAGAAGTCTTGCAGGATGTCCCGAGCGTCAACTGGGTGGGACTCTTTGGTATGCGAACTATTCTGGTTCACCGGCCGTGGCTCGTCGCCAGCGATAATGTTTGGTCCGCAGCCACCAGAGATGTGCCTACGCTGCTGGCAGAAGTGCGTCGGTACATCGTTCGGCAGGAAATGTAACAGCAGAATCATGCCGCAGCACTACCTTGGAATAGACGTCGGCACGACCGCGGTAAAGTCACTGGTCGTGGACGAGCTCGGGACGGTCGTCGGAGAGGCTGAATCGCCTCTCGAAGTATCGGTGCCAATGCCCGGGTGGGCTGAGCAAAACCCGCCCGACTGGTGGCAGGGCACGATCGGGGCTGTCAGAGCAGCGTGCGCGCAGGCGGGAGTAAGTGAGGTAAAGGCGATCGGACTGTCCGGTCAAATGCACAGCTCGGTGCTGCTGGACAAGTCAGACCGAGTACTGAGGCCGGCGATACTGTGGAACGACGTTCGCACCACCGCCCAGTGCCGGTTCATAACCGACAGAATAGGCGTGGATGGTCTGCGTCGGCTTGTGGGCAATCCCGCTCTTGAAGGCTTTACGGCACCCAAGCTCTTGTGGATGCGCGACCATGAGCCGCACCTGTTCGACCAGGCGCGCACGGTACTTCTCCCCAAAGACTACGTGCGGCTGCTCATGACAGGTGAGAAAGCCACTGAGCCTTCCGACGCCGCGGGCACGTTGCTATTCGACGTTCAGGGGAGCCGGTGGTCGGAAGAGATGATCGGCGTGCTGGATCTCGATCCGTCGATGCTCCCGCCTGTGCGAGGTTCCACCAGCGTGACCGGCGGACTCACCGCGGCCTCGGCGGAAGCTCTTGGCCTCGGACAGGGCACGCCGGTGGTCGGAGGCGGCGCAGACAACGCGGCGGCAGCGGTCGGGTCCGGCGTCGTCGGGCAGGGCGCATTGCAGACATCCATCGGCACCTCCGGAGCGGTGGTTGCGCCCATCGAGCAGCCTCGCGTCGATCCCGGAATGCGCATACACTCATTCAACCACGCCATCGCGGACACCTGGTACCTGATGGGAGTGGTGCTATCCGCGGGCGCGGCCCTGAGCTGGTTCAGACAGGTACTCTCGGGGCCAGGCGGGACGCCACTGACATACGACGAGCTGATAGCCGAGGCAGCCGACACTCCTCCGGGCGCGGACGGCCTGACGTTCCTGCCGTACCTGACAGGAGAGCGTACGCCTCATGCCGACTCGAATGCGCGTGGGGTCTTCGCGGGTATGCACACGGGACATCAGCGGGGACACCTCGTGCGCGCCGTGCTTGAGGGAGTGGTCTTCGCGTTGCGAGACTCGCTTGAGTTGATGAGGGGCCTGGGAGTCGATGCAAGCGAGGCTGTAGCAGTTGGTGGAGGAGCGCGCAGCGCGGTCTGGCGTCAGATGCAGGCCGATGTGCTCGGTGTACCCGTGGTTACCGTAACGCCGTCAGGCGGCGCGCCGTACGGCGCGGCAGTGCTTGCGGCAGTCGGCTCCGACAGGTTCGCCACGGTCAGAGATGCGTGTCAGGCGTGGCTCACACCGCTCGACCGCATGGAGCCGAATCCCGAAATCGCCGACGCATACGGCGAGGCCTACGAGCGTTACCGAAGTCTCTACCCACGGCTGAAGCCCTACTTTGCGGAGCAGGCGCGAGCTCGCGATTCTGTTGTGACGTGAATTGTCAGTAGGACGATGACGCACCTGTCGAACTTACAGGGCTTTTCTCCACCAGGAGGGGTAGCATGTCGCTGAGTGTGGTCAACTGGAATGTTGAGTGGGCAACACTCAGGTCGCGCCGTACTCCTGAAATCCTCAGGCGCATTGATCGACATTGCCCGGAGATCGTCTGTCTTACCGAGACACACAAAGGGCTGCTGTCTCCAGACGGCTACACGATCTGCTCAGGAGCCGATGCCGGATACAGGGCTAGGGACGAGAGGAGGAAGGTCCTACTCTGGTCGAGGGAGCCTTGGGAGCAGGTCGATGACGTTGGTAGCGACCTGATGCCGCCAGGACGATTCGTATCTGGCGTCACACGGACCTCTCTCGGTGAAGTGACCGTCATGGGAATCTGCATCCCCTGGGCCGGATCTCGGACGGAGGCCAGACGCGGGGCCGAGAGAAAGAGACGGTGGGAAGACCATGGGCAATACATCGCAGGTCTGTCTGAGTTTCTCAAACAGGCGCCAGTTAAGCGGCTTATTATCGTGGGCGACTTCAATCAGAGGATCGGACAACGCGGTCCAACACCTTTGAAGCTGAGGTCGGCACTGCAGTGTGCTCTCCCGTCTCGGATGACGATCGCCACAGCTGCGCTTGGATTTCAGGGGCGAAGGGCCATCGATCACGTAGTATTGGCAGAGGATCTTACGGCGGAGTCACTCTGCGTCATCAGCAACGTGTTCGGTGAGGGCAAGCTGTCGGACCACTTCGGAATTGCCGCCACTCTGTCCAACCAGAATATCCGTTAGGGCGACCGCGTGGACCCGAACCCCGAAGTCGCCGACGCATATGGCGAGGCCTACGAGCGCTACCGAAAGCGCTACCCACGTCTCAAACCCCACTTCGCGGAGCAGGCGGAGAGGTTGTCCTCTGCGTGAGGGGACTGAGACTTGTTCAGACCGTTCCTAGACCAGCGTGGCGCGCAACACAGTTACCGCCTGCCCCTCTATGCGAACGCGGTCGCCGTCGACGCGGACACGCAACTCGCCGCCGCGCGCCGACAACTGACGAGCGGCAAGTTCCGCCTTGCCGAGGCGCGACTGCCAGTACGGGCCAAGCGCACAGTGGGTCGAGCCGGTCACGGGGTCTTCGTCGACGCCCGCGGCGGGAGCGAAGAAGCGCGACACGAAGTCGTACTCGGGGCTATCGGACCGGCTGGTTACGATGACGCCTCGAGCGTCCAGCCGCGCAAGCGCGCGTAGGTCCGGGACGACGGCGCGCACTTCTGCCTCGGTGGGCAGCTCAACCAGGTAGTCGAACTTGCTCTTACCGACGAACGCAGGGGACACGCTTAGGGCATCGAGAAGCGTGGGCGGTGGGTCGCAAGGACTCACAGGCGTCGCCGGAAAGTCTAACGCGATCCAATCGCCGTCGCGCTTCGCCGCGAGCGGGCCGCTCCTGGTATGAAAGCGGATGGTCTCTTCGGGGCGCGCTTCGCCCGTTTCCCATAGCACATGCGCGCTGGCGAGAGTTGCGTGGCCGCACATGTCCACCTCCACCGTCGGGGTGAACCAGCGCAGGCAGTAGCCATCCTCGCTCCCTACGAGGAACGCCGTTTCCGACAGGTTCATCTCGCGGGCCACGTCCTGCATCCAGCGTTCTGAGGCCGGCTGAGGCAACACGCACACGGCAGCGGGATTGCCGGCGAATGGCGTTCTCGTAAAGGCGTCGACCTGGTAGATGTGCTGGGTCATGTTCACGTCTCCTCGGGGTGGTCGACAAGCTGTATGCGGCGCAGGTGGGTGACTCGCGAGGAAATCTGTAGCATTCACTCCCGTTCCACCCAGCCTCAATTGTAGTGCGTTCACTCCTGGGGCCTGTGCAAAGTCCGTGAATCACACTCCGTCATTCCGGCGGAGGCCGGAATCCAGATTGCGCCCAGGCCGCGCTGTCGCAGGCGTGAGCGACTTTGCACAGGCCCTGCGTCCACTCCCGTTTGTGCCCGTTTGTGCCCGTTTGTGATTGATCGGAAGGCAGGTGGGCTGGTGAGAATCCATTACTTGATCTATGCTCGACGCAGCTCGGTAGATCGGAGGCATTGGTGGCGATAGGCCGTTTCATTGCGATGGTGGGGTTCCTGGTGTGGCGCAGGAGCGACGGTAGGTATCTACTGCTTCGACGGTCTGCGGACAAGGACTTCGCAGCGGGAGAGTGGGAGACCGGCTCAGGCAGACTCGACCAGGGAGAGGGCTTTGCGGATGCGGTGCGGCGGGAATCGATGGAAGAGCTGGCGGCAGAGGTGCGCATCGAGTGCATTCTCGGGACCACGCACTTCTACCGAGGAGACCCGACCCCGGAGAACGACATGGTAGGCGTCAGTTTCGGGTGTTCCGTCCCGGACGAATCGGACATGTCCTTCAGCAGCGAGCACTCCGAACACAGATGGATGACTGCCGCGGAGGCCGCAGAGTTTCTACCTGATGGCCACTGGCTCAGCGAACTGGTCCAGCGGGTAGAGGTGTTCCGCCAGCACATGCCACGGGAGCTGCGTGAGCTTCACTGGAGTGGCGGATTCGAGACGCAGTAGGCGGAGCTACGATTTCCATGTGGACCCCACTGGCTGCTAGAGGAACGCCAGCGGTTAGACTCTCACCACCCACCAGACGCTGGGCGAGGTAGAATGACCTTCCGAATTCAACCGGCAGGACAGGCGACAGGAGATCGACACACGTGAGCGAACGTGAAATCAGGATTACGGCGGGACAGGTGACGGTGAACGCCACTCTGAACGGCACCGACACAGCGGGCATGGTGTGGGACGCTCTGCCCATCGAGGCGTCCGCCAGCACCTGGGGGGACGAGATCTACTTCGGCATTCCTGTCGAGGGGAGTGAAGAACCGGACCATGAGGTCGTCGAGCTCGGGGACTTGGGTTACTGGCCGCCAGGCAGCGCCTTCTGCATGTTCTTCGGGCGTACGCCCATGAGCAGGGGCGACGAGATCCGCCCAGCCAGCGCCGTAAACGTGATTGGCAGAATGAATGGTGACCTGACGACCCTTAAGAGCGTTCCGTCAGGTGCGCAGGTCAAGATAGAACGTGGCTGATACGGTCTGAGAGTTCTTCTACACCCTCAAGTGGCGCAGTGCTTACCGCCCCTCTCCCAGCTCTCGCAGCCGCTCGCTGAGCCTGCGGACCTCAGTCTCGGCGTCTCTACGGGCTTCGGCCTCTTGGTCAGCGCGGGCCTGTTCCTCGTCGGCACGAGCGACCTCCTCCTGGTGGGTGCGTAGATAGCTCCCAGTCGCGGGATCGTAGAACCGCAGCCTCTCATCCTCCCAGCATAGGTACAGACCCAGGACCTCGCTGTAACCGCGCCAGTTGCCATCAGCCAGACTTTCGATCGCCACCGGACGGTACTCACCATCGACCAGCCGATCTCCCGCGAGAGCGGCGCCGTAAAGTTCACCACCGCTCGGGTCCAGTCGCCAGTACTCACGTATACCGTAGCGCTCGTAGTCCTGTCTCTTGTCCGTGTAGTCGTTAGTCGCCGTTGACGGAGAGGCCACCTCAAGCACGAAGTCAGGAGGCTTTCCATGGCGATGCAGCTCGTAGCCGCGGTCGCGCTTCACCAAATCCAGGTCGGCGTCGAAGACAACCGTCAGATCCGGTATGCGGATGTCGCCGCGGTTGGATTTGTCCGGCCCCACAGGTATCTCGCTCCCCACTATGGTGTCCGGTCGGTCTGCGAAGTGGATAGACAGTGAGGTCACGATGGCGGAGGCATATAGGTAAAGCCAGTTCTGCATATCGTCCCTGGGCGGAAACACGGGGAATTGAAGGTCGCCGACGGCTTCCTGTGTGAAGGTGGTCGTCTTGCTGGTCATAATGGACCTCTCATAGGTTGGGGCCAGATAGCAGACATAGACAGTATACCACCGGGTACTGGCAGCTCCTGACTGGAAGGCATGAGAGGAGGAGTACCGATTAGAGATCGCCGTCGTGCTGACCCAACTCCGGTGCCGGCGACCTCAGCGTCCAGGGTGTCGCGCTCATCCTGAACGGCGCGCCGGGCATCGTGCCATTTACATGTCCAGCTTTAAGCTGGTCGGAGCGGACGAAGAAGTCGCGCTCGTCCAGGTGGGGGTCTGTCAGCAGACGATCGACGCCGGGGGTCATGCCTATCAGCAGACGCAGAGGGGCGAGTCCGTGGAAGAGATCCTCCATCGTGTGACGGGCCAGGTGAGGGAGAATCATCTCCTCGATCTCGGCAGCGTGCTGACGGCGTGCAGCGGCGGTGGCGTAGCGCGGGTCGTGGGCCACGTCGAGGTCATCGAAGAATAGCCACATGTACTCCCAGGTGGCGTCGTGACGGACGTTGAGAGACACGAAGCCGTCCTTGCAGGGCAGCAGGGGCGTCGAACCGCGCTCGACAGGGTCTCCACTGTGCATCGCGCCGAGCATCTGCGGGCTGAATGCTGACGCGGCGGCCTCCTGCATTGACACGTCCACGTGCTGGCCCTCGCCGGTCATGTCCCTGTGCGAGAGCGCAGTCATCGCGCCGAGAAACGCGCACGCGCCCGCCTGGAAGCATGACTCGTCGCCGGGTTCCTTCAGCGGCTCACGATCGGGGGAGCCGTTGACGTAGGACTGTCCTGACGCCGCGTACACCACAAGGTCGGTGGCCTGATAGTCGCGCCAGGGGCCGGTCTGACCGAACGGTGTGATGGACACGAGGACGACGCCGGGATTGACGCTGTCGAGATCCTCGTATCCCAGGCCCAGCGTCTGAACGTGGACCGGGGCGAAGGTCTCGACCACCACGTCGGCAGTAGCGCAGAGGTCGCGGAGCCGTCTCAAGCCGTCGGGGAAGTCGAGATCGAGGGTGACGCCGCGCTTGTTGGTGTTCAGGTACATGAACATTCCGCCGGTGTCGGCGTCTGGGTTGTCGTCCGGGAACGGGCCGAGCGCACGAGCAGGGTCGCCCTGCGAGGGCTCGACCTTGATGACGTCGGCTCCGAAGTCGGCGAACATCTTGGCGCAGAACGCGCCAGCTAGGCCCGCATCGACGCCGAAAGATAGATCGACGACCCGCAGGTCGGACAGGGCAGTCACCGGCGGTCACCGAAGTCGCCGAACCTCTTGTCGCGCTCCTTCGCACGGTCAATGCCGACGGCGGGGTCCTCGCCCTGGACGCCATCGCGCTCGCGACGGTACGCGACCGACAGCGCGTGGGTCTGGAACGCGCTCTTGACGCCGGACCTGAAGCCCATCTCGTCCTGCATCTGGTTGACTGAATACTTGGAGATGCGCACGGCGAACGGGTCCTGGAGCGCGATGCGCTGTGCGAGCGCCATAGTCTCCTCCTGGAGCTTGGACGTGGGCACGACACGGTTGACCAGTCCGAGACGCTCCGCCTCGTGGGCGTCGATCCAGTCGCCGGTGAACAGGTACTCCTTGGCCTTTCTGAATCCGATCTCCCAGGGCAGGCTGGCGAACTGCACGTGCGGGCCTCCCCAGCGGACGGTGCGGTCGGAGAACCGGGCGTCATCTGCGGCTACGATCAGGTCGCACGCGGTCGCCAGGATCAACCCTCCCATGATGCAGTAGCCCTGCACCTGCGCGATGGTCGGCTTGGGAAAGTCGCGCCACCGGAGGGTGTTGGCCATGTTCTGGTTCCAGCTCCGGACGTACGCTCCGGGGATGCCGGGCGCGTACGGACGGCGCTCCCTATCGGCCATCTCCTGCGGACTGCCGAGGTCGTGGCCGGACGAAAAGTGGTCGCCGGCCCCGGCAACGATGACCACGCGGACGGAGTCGTCGTCCGCCACGCTCATCAGGGCGTCGTCGAACTCCTCGAGCATCAGGCGGCTCTGCGCGTTGCGGACCTCGGGCCGGTTCACCGTGATGGTCAGCACGGAGTCGGTGCGATCCAGCAGCAGGTTTTCATAGGTCATTGGTCTATCCCAGTGCAGCCGCTACTCGGCGGTGACTTTCTCGCCGGCGAGTCCCTCGGTCTCCATCACCTTGGCGGCGCGGGCGTGCTGGTTGATGTTGCTCGTTCTCGCGTCGTTGGCGCGGAGCCACGTCTCGCGGCTCTCGTTGACGAACCTGTAGGAGTCCAGGTAGTCGTCCAGAAGGCCGTTGACCTGCGGGACGACGTAGCGGGCGACGAGGTCCCAACTACGGCGTGTGTTCTCACGATTCGCCCAGTCGTGGACGAAGCCGATTACGCACCCGAAGCCTCCGGTCAGCTCCATCATGTCGTGGATCTTTGCGACCAGGTCGTCGGGGGTGCCGATGACCGCGGTGCTCTCGTCGGAGAAGGCGACGTCGTCGACGGCTTCGTCCGGGGTCTTATAGATCGGACCGTCCCCGGCGGCGAGCGTGCCGACCGTGTACTCGTTGTTGTGCCGCATCAGGCCGTCGCGGGCCTGCTCGCGGGCCTCCTGGCGGGTCTCGGCTACGTGCCAGTTCATCACGATGCGCCAGTTCTTGCGGTCCACAGTCTTGCCGTGCTTGGCTGCGGACTCCTCCGCGAAGCTCCACTGGAGCGGGAGAGAGCGCATCCCGGCCTTAGTCATCGAGCCAATCGAGAGAACTCCGGCCTCGTGCTTGCCGGCGAGGGTCATGCCCGACGGGGTGAGAATAGAGGCGACGGCGAACTCCATTCTCTCCTGGAGAGGCTTGAGCTGTAGTCTGGCGTCGCGCAGGGTGAACCACTCTGACTCGTAGCTGAATCGGTCGTCGGTCTCGAAGAGGCGTCGGATGACCCCCATCGCCTCGTCCTGTCGGTCCCGCAGCACCATCGGGTCCATGCCAAGGGTGTGGGCGTCGGACGGCAGCGCGCCGGGGCCCGATCCGAAGATCACCCGTCCACGAGACTGGTGATCGAGCTGCACGAGTCGCTGTGCGACCATGAACGGGTGGTGATATGGCAGCGAGACGACGCCGGTGCCCAGCATGATCCTGTGCGTCCGCTCCGCAGCAGCGGCGAGAAAGACCTCGGGCGACGCGATGATCTCCCATCCGGTCGAGTGGTGCTCGCCGCACCAGAACTCGTCGTACCCGAGGTAGTCCATAAGCTGGACCAGTTCGAGGTCGCTCTGAAGTTGCAGAGTGGGATTTTCGCCTATCGGATGGTGCGGCGCGAGGAACGCGCCGAAACGCAAGGCTGGCATGGTCTTCCTTTCAACTCAACGTGGGTAGTATTGGGCTCGCCGAAGCGTATTCTAGCGGACTGGGGGGTGGCAAGTGGGAACGCTCTTCCGTCATTCCGGCGAAAGCCGGAACCCACGAAGTGACTCGCCGCTCGGCAATCCAAGGGTGGGTCATCCCAGACAAGCAAAGATACCAACCAGCAGGCCCCCCTCCCTCAGGGAGAGGGCTGGCGTGAGGGTGAAAACCTGACCACCAAACCTACACAGTCCCGGTGCTACAATCGAGGTGTATGGACACACAGAAGCCAGAACCAGACGACGCTCGGAGCGAAAACGCTAAACCGAGTCTGAAGGACCTACTGCTTGCGCCAGAACCACGCACCGATGCTCTGACACCGCCCCGTCGTGAGTTTCGCAGGCGTGCTGCGCCTCGGTTCGAGTAGGCTCGCCGTTCAGGTATTCGACCGTTCGTAGGCCGCAATAGGAGTTTCTGACGGTTCGGGAACACTCATGGTGCGTCTCGGTGCTTGACACGATAGCTGAAGTCGCGGGGACATCTAAAAGCCTGTACCAGTGCCTACACAGTCCGAGTTTCCTTGCCTTGCCCCGCCGTGCCATTCCTTGCCCCACCAGACCCAGCCTCGCCCAGCCCAGACTAGCCGTGCCATGCCATGCCTTGATTTCCCTGCCAAGCCTCGCCACACCACGCCCGGCCAAACCTAGCCGTGCCCCGCCTCACCCAGCCGTGCCATGCCCCGCCCTGCCGTAATCATTCGTACTTGATGCTGGCAGTCTTGAATCGCCCGTAGGTGCCCGACTTCTCGGGTCTCCAGTCACCGAGACCGATGCGTCGCCCCGCTATGTCGAGCCATGTCTCCAGTTTTGCTTGGTCTATCAGTTCGTCATCGCAGTCGAGAGTGAAAGTGCAACTCTAGGGCAGGTCGAACTTGGCACGCGTCCGAAGAATGCGGTTGCGCTGGACCACCACGGGTACGGTGAACTGAGTGCTGTGTTGCAGAGTCTCCATCGTCGCCCCGTACCGCTCCCTGTCGTAGTCAAAAGATTGCACAGAATCGACGACCATCCCCTCTCGGACCTGCGGCCCCTGTTTTACCTTTCGAGCCCCCGTCTCAATGCAGCTGCGGATGGCCGCTGCCGGGATGGTAGGCGTTTCTCCCTCAAGCCACAGGCTTCCGATGGTGTCGAGTTCCCTAAGTCTGGCGTCGTCGCTCGCTGTGCGATTGCTTCCCCTCTTTCGAGTGATTTCTGCTCGCTCACTGTTGATGGGGAGTAGAGGGTCGAGTCCTTGTGCGCTGTGGTGGATGATGGGAGTAATCCCTCGGATGGTGACCGTGTATAACATTGGCTTATGACCTCTTTGAAGATCGAGATGAGCGTCCAGATGTCGCCATGAAACCGTCGAATTGTGGTCGTGACCTCGTGGCGCATGCCGCATAGAGCCGTCAGATCATCGGCTGTCGTATCTTCTTCCTTCGGGTAGTCTGTCGCCCAGTGATGCGACTCTGTTGCGGGACGCTGACCGCAGCACTGGCATACACCACCGGAGCGTGCAATCGCCTGCTGCCGAGCCGCTAGGTAAACGGGGTGACTGTAGTTGAACGCCATGACTGACTCTTCCAAGCTTTTCTAGTTTACACAAAAGAACTGTACATCACATACAGCTGTGGGCCTACATCAACTTGGTCGGTGTGCCCCGCTTTCCTAAACTACAACAGCCGCGCACGTCATTCATTCGAATGCCGGAATCCAGAAGGGCTGGGAGTGGGGTCAACCGCTATGTTCAATGCCTCCGATTAAGCTCATACAGGTTCGGGGACGTTGAACAAAGCACGGCGTCGAGGTGCGGACATGCTACAATTCTCTTGGAATGGAGACTCAGACGCGCAGAATAAGGTGACGTCTAGTGCGTGAAGGTTGGTACCTAGAACGACACGGCAGAGGCCACGACATTTACCGACACTCAGACATGCCACACACGATCATACTGCCTCGCCACCGAACAGTATCATCAGGGGTAGCCCGGAAAATCGCTAAGGACGCTGGTTGGGAGGAATCTTGAAGTATCCAGTACTAGTTGATGGCGATGACGGAGCCTATGGCGTGGTCTTCCCTGACCTCCCTGGATGCGTAGCAATGGGTGCCACAGTCGATGAGGCGCTGGTCAACGCCAAGGATGCTGTGCGCGATTGGGTGGAGAGCATGGGGGCTCACGGTCAGAGAATCCCCGACCCAAGCGACCCGGAGACCGTCGAGATAATGCCCGGCAGCACGCTGACGTCTGTCTCTCTGACTCGCTCTGTTCAAATCGCTTGAGCTAGAGTCATACTCCGCTGTTGCCCCAATTGAGGATGGTATGAGTACACAGGACTCAATCCCGACGAACCTTGCTTCACGCGGTCAGGCTATCTACGAAGAACGGATCCGACATCTGGTGGACCCGCAGCAGAAGGGCAAATTCGTCGTCATCGACATTTACAGCGGTGACTACGAGGTCCACGAGCGTGACGCAGACGCGTCGAGAAAACTATTGAAGCGCCGACCGGATGCCAAGACATGGGCAGTACGAGTAGGCTATCCGACAGCGTACGTCTGGCTTGTCGCCCAGCCCGCGTAAATGATACGGGGAGGAGTAACCTGCTAGTTGGCCAGCCCGTCACGCCGGCTCTGCCAGGAAGACAGGAATCTTCCGACTCGTGCGCTCTTGGTACTCTGCGTAGGACGGGAAGGCCTCGACCGCGATGTCCCACAGTCGGGCCCGCTCATCGTCATCCTCGATCTCGCGGACCTGCATGGTGTATACATCGGTCTCGTCGCGTATTTCGACGCTGGCATCCGTGCGAAGGTTGTACACCCACACGGGGTGTGTCGGCGCTCCGCCGCGTGATGCCACCAGCACGTAGTTGTCGCCGTCCTTGACTCGCATCAGCGGCGTCTTGCGGACTGCGCCGGTCTTGTTGCCGCGGTTGGTGACGACGACGACGGGGAGTCCCGTCTCTCGCAGGGTCGTGCCATCGGTGCCTCCGCTGCCCTCATAGAGCTCGACCTGATCGCGTACCCATTCGGCGGGTGAGGGTATGTATTCTGCCATGGTTGTGTGTTCCTCCTAGGTTGTCGGGTGTTGGGGTCATGATAGCTGTGTCAGCCCGATTCAGGTAGGGGCCTTGACCAGCGGTTGGATATCGCTGACGTCGGCTGAGGCACGACCGATGTCTAATTCGTACATGCGCTGGAGGTTCAGCCAGAACTCGGGCGACGTTCCCAGCGCTTGCCCTATTCTCAGCGCCGTATCTGCCGTTATGGACCTGCGACGGTGAGGGAAGCACCAAAAAAGTGCCTCCCGACGGTTGCAAGTGTTCGGGAATCCTCAGGTGGGTAGCTGAGTCTCGTACACCCGAATGCGGTTTCTTCTCGCCAGTCTCTTGTTGTCGTCAGAAACGACAACTCCAAAGACCGCGCCAGTGACCTCAGCCTCGGGAAACAGCTTTCTCAACGCGGACCGTGTATCGATCACCCTCGTGATGTCTTTGACTTCGATAGTGTAGGACGCTTCGACAGCAAGATATGCCTCTACCTGGGCATCGTCCTTCTCGCCCTGGATGATAAGAGATACTCTGAACAAGTCAGCGATGATGTGGCATAGTAAGCATAAGAGAGTTGATACTGAGTGGGGATGAGATTGTATGGACCAGCCAACGTTTGCAGACCTGGAATACGAGGGCAAGAAGCGCAAGACA
>DAOUHG010000047.1:0-26638 GCA_034428835.1 Dehalococcoidia bacterium | reverse complement strand
CGGACCTCCTCGAACACTCGCTCAGCAGGATTGAGCTCAGGACTATAAGCAGGCTGCACGATCGTCGGCAGTCCCACCACATCCACCAGCCGACTGCGGTGTCCTCTCGCTCCATCCCACACCAGCGCTCCAACGTCGGTCCCATGCCTCAGACCGTTGACCGCCTCTGCTATCCGTTCAGACCTCATCGAGTCTATCCAGTTCCACAACAGCTTCCCACTACGTCCGTCCACCACACAGAACAGGTACCTCCACTCGTACACCAACTGCACTCGTTGACGCACCTTCACGCCACGACGACCCCACACCCTGCGCACCATTCCACGAAGTCCCACTCGCATCTCGTCGGCAAAGCCCAGCACCGTCTCCGTCGTCACACCAGCACCTGCGAGCGCCTCACCCAGGCCCCCCTTTTCCAAGACTCCTGAGCTCCTACGTCCGCCTTCACGTGAAGACCACGCGGCACTCTCGGCGAGCATCCCAGACGCTCAAGCAGACTGTACACACTTCCCGACCGGTAGCTCACTCCATACTCCGACTCTATCCACTCCCTGATCTCACCAGCTGTCCTGAATCGGCCGCTCTCCACCTCCTCGGCCAACTCCCACTCCTGTTCCTCGCTCAGAAACCCAGGCTGTCCTTTGCCTTTCATCCTGTGCGACAGCACCTCCTCCACTCCTCCCTTTCTGTACCACGACACCCATGTCTGCACCGTCCGATAATGGATCCCTACCACCGACGCCACTTCACCCAGCCGTCGTCCACAACGCAGTAGCCACAGTCCATGCAGACGGGTACGCAGCATGGTGTCTCTTTCTGCTCGATATGCTGCCTGCAGTGCCTCTGGCGTATCCTCTGGGCGCCAGTTCACCCGAAATGGTCGACCGATCATCTGCTGCCCTCCAACTCGATGAGTTGACCAGAGCATAGACGAAGCATCAGACCGCTGCCAGTATCCTATATGGCTCGCTCAGACTGGAATGGTATAAGAGTGACATAGACGCGATCGGTTATTGTTACAGTTGGCGCATCATCGGTCGTTCGTTCAAGCAGATACAATAGGAGGGTCTCGCCCTTGCGCAGCTTTGTAATCGGGGCGTCGAAGACGCCTGGATCTGTCATAAACACGTAGATGGAATCGTCAACCTCCCCCTTCAGGGGAACCGTCACATCGAACTCGTAGATAGTATATGGTCTTGGAGTACTTTGGCCCGAAGCGGATCGGTCGAGTCCCACAGCCACGACCGACTTCACAGTGCCCAGCACAACGGTGTCGGCCTCCGCAGAGAGTTCATCAAGCGATGAATACACAGGCATAGCGACGCCGCGAACCACTCTTAAAGGTTGAGCACCCGAACGCAGATTCACTGCGCTGAGCCAACCGACCGTGACTATCAATAAGGCCAACACTGCGCTGCCTAACGTAAGAAGCCACTTGCTGCGTTGTATATTTAGTCTCATTAGTCTTCATCTCCATCGGGGTACAGCGCAGTGACACCGGCAACATCATCGTCAGTTGACATCTCCCCGCAGGTAAAAATCACATCAGAAAGTCTCATCAGACGGCAACCACTAGAGACGTGACCCAGCCCATACGCATGGCCCAGTTCGTGCATAGCTATGATCTTTTTCTGGTGAGCAGACATGCTATTCGTTGTGCTGAGATTGAATTCTATCTCAACCTCATTTCCTTCATACAGCTTGGAAGTGCCTTTTTCAGTAAAATTGGGACAGTTTTGGGAAGCCCATGCACATGCACATGCCCATGCCCATGCCCATGCCCATGCCCATGCTGATTCTATACTCCTATCATCAATAACATTGATCTCTGGGTCAAAGCTTGTTGAATGCTCCTCAAAGTATCCAGGGGCTGAGGTCGCGTCCCATGCCTTTTCCGCATCCTTGAACGCTGTCTCATACTCTGAACCGACGGAGAAGAATCGATAGCTAATTGGGTTAATAGAATTAGGGTCGTAGTGGCATTTTCTGAATGTGTACTCAGGGTCTGAGGCCGATGAAACATATTCAGCTCGACTTTGTACAAAGGGTATGCAGAAGTAACGAGGGCAGGGTAAGCTCGACCAAATCATCACAAGAGGTTGAGCATGTTCACCCCCGTATCGAGTACGGGGCAGGCTCTGCCCGAAGTCATTGCAAGCCTTCTCCAGCCGTTCGAGAACCTCTTCGACCCCAGAACATGGCGCAAGGCATAGCTTCTGGCGGTGGGCGCCATACTCTCGCCGGGCAAGCATACGGTGAGCTCAGCGCTCATCGCGCTCGGCATGAGTCATCGCACAGACTTCAGTCTGCACCATCACGTTCTCAACCGCGCGAGATGGGAGCCGCTGGATGTCAGCTGCGTGCTGTTGACAATGCTGATCGAGTGGTTCCACCGCGACGGGGTGACGCTGGTGTTCGGCATGGGCGAGACCATAGAGCGTCGCAATGGGAAGAGGATATCCGCCAGGGGGTACTATCGCGACGCGACACGCTCCCACACCGTGAAGACCTCGGGGCTGCGCTGGCAGAGCCTGCCCCGGCGAAGGCCGGGGGTGAGGGTGACATCTCCACCTACTAAATTGACACAGCATCCCGAATTGCTTCGAGCTAACCTGTCTCAAATTAATAGGCGGCCTCTGCCTGAGCTACCCACCACCCCTGGATTGCTGGCCGGCGAACCATTTCGTGGGTTCCGACCCCATATCAAGGTATGGGCATGCTTTCGTCGGAATCACCCATGCAGCCTTGCAGCCCACACAGCGAGCAATGACAATGGATTCGCCCTCACCCTAGCCCTCTCCCTGAGGGAGAGGGGATTTTCATGCCAATGACGGAAGGTCTATGCCTTCTAATCTGGAACAGACTCCGCTTCGATCCCGGCTGTTGACACCCGCTCGGTGAACTTGGTACCGTACAGTTCGTGATGAAATTCGCAACCGCAAGCTTCTATTTTTGGATCTACGCTTATTTTAGCGGCACCCACACTGCCGACTGAGTCGTAACGTCCAGAGTCTGAAGAAGACGAAGACAGATAACAAACCCCAGTCGGTAGCGACTGGGGTTTTTGATTGTCTGAAATGAGAGGTAGTCCAAAACCACAGGAGGAAATCGGGCCGATGCAAGAGTCACCTACCAGGGATGTGAATGTCGTGAGTACAAGCCAGCTAGTCAGCCCCGTCGAACTGATCAAAGAACTCCCTGTCAGCGCCGCCGCCGAGCAGACGGTGTTGGAGGGTCGCGAACAGATACGAGCCGTACTTCGTGGAGACGACGATCGCATGATGATGGTCGTCGGGCCGTGCTCGATTCATGATGAGCGCGCCGCCGTCGAGTACGCAGAACGATTGTCGAAGCTGCGCGAAGAACTCGGTGATCGCCTGCTCATAGTAATGCGGGTATATTTCGAAAAGCCGCGAACCACGGTCGGGTGGAAGGGTTTGATCTACGACCCCCACCTCAACGACACATTCGACATCGACGAGGGTTTGAGGACGGCGCGGCGGCTGATGCACTCGATCGCGGAAATGGGCGTCTATACCGGCACTGAATTCCTGGACCCCATAGTCCCGCAGTATCTCGCCGACCTGATCTGCTGGTCCACGATAGGCGCAAGGACCACAGAGAGCCAGACGCACAGGCAGATGGCGAGCGGACTGTCGATGCCCGTTGGCTTCAAGAATGGCACCGACGGGAGCGCACAGATCGCCGTAGACGCGATGATCTCCGCCAGGTCGTCGCACGCTTTTCTCGGTATCGACCACGATGGCCAGACCGCAGTCATCCACACACGCGGCAACCCCGACGGCCACTTGGTACTCCGCGGGGGGAGAGAAGGCCCGAACTTCGGAGCGGAGTCTATCTCCGACGCCCACAGGATGCTCAGCGAAGCACAGGTCCGCTCTGAGCTGCTCGTCGACTGTTCCCACGGTAACTCGAACAAAGATCACCGGCGGCAGCAGATCGCCTTCAAGGACGTTGTCGGTCAGCGGGCGGGCGGCAACGAAAGCATCATCGGCTGTATGCTGGAGTCTAACTTGAACCCCGGCGCACAGAAGCTGAACGGCAACGCCGATTCACTCGAGTACGGCATATCGATCACGGACGCCTGCATAGGGTGGGACGAGACCGAGGAGCTCCTGCGCTGGGCTCATGACGAGGTGGACGCCAGGGTTCCCGTAACAGCGGACTAGAGTCTTGCCCAGGTAGTTCTGACGATTCGGTCAACCAGCGCGTCCAATTCCTCACTCCCGCCCCCAACCACTATTCTAGCATGAGTCAGAATCAAGGGTTGGGGGCGATTTGAATTGTCGCCAAGAGTGGCTGGGCACGCTACTCGCGGCACACATTGATTCTGGACAGGTTGCCCATACTGTAGAGGAACGTGTCTGGCAGGATGCCATGTTGTTAGAATAAGACCGTTCGATGAAGACTACTTGGTACTTTGATCATAGCGTCTTGCCCAGACGTCCTGAGCTAAGGACTGAATGGATTCTGCATTAGCATCGCCTGTTCGGATCCAAGTACAAGAGAACGGTCGAGTACGACATTGGGGATACATCACGGAGCGCGGTCGTTATCTTCGTGTGATTACGGAATCTGATCGCGAGACAGTCCACAACGCGTTCTTCGATCGTCGTTTCCGGGAGAATAGGTAGCGAGGGCCACAATGGAAATTCAATACGATCGCGACAGCGACATGCTTTACATAGGCCTTCTCAAGCACGACAGTACTGAGTCGGAGGAGATAGCGCCAGGATTCGTCGTAGATTATGACGAAGAGAATCGAATCGTCGGAATCGAAATCGAGGGCGGAACCTCGATGACAGACTTGACCAAACTTGACATATCTGGCCTGCCTCTAGCCGATCTAATTCTAACTGGCCATGCCACACGCAAGGCGTTGGCAGGCTAGAAACCGGTAAAGATCAATCCCCCTCGAACAGCAGCGTGTCGGGGTGGAAGGCGTACCATCCGAACCAGAAGGACACGTACGACGGCAGCCTTTCGAGTGTCTCGCCGTCCGGCCCTGTCAGTCCATTGTCAGAGACCTGCCAAACTTGTCCTTCGTCATCCATCACCGTCTTCGGCGCCACGGGCGTCTGATCCTCGAGGTCTAGCGAGAACTGCCTGCCACCCCGTTCGTACACTCGGGCGTCGGATGAAATCGACGAAGCCAGTATCACAATCTCCCGATCGCCGATGGTGTCGTTGACCACCCTGAGTTCGTTCAGATCCGGTATGGGATACGCCTTATGGATGTCTCCTTCGGATAGGGCCAAGACCTCGTCCTTGACGTCGAGACGGTCGTCACGGTCCCAGACGGGGAACATAGTATCCGGGTCCACTCGGTAGGCGTAGTAGATGGACTTGGGGTCCGCCTCCGGCTGGTAAAATCTGGGAGTGTAGTAGCCGGTATCGTTGGAGATGATGCCGGTGTCGGGGTGCTCCTCCAGCCACTCCTGCCAGGTCGTGAGCGCGACCGGGAAGTAGTCCAGTATCAGGTCGTCCCTCATCGCCAGCTTACCCATCACCGGCCTGCCAACAAGCGAGCTCCAGAGGGTGTTGGTCTTGCGATCGTACATCAGCTTGTTGGAGCGATACAGCAGCCCTGACGTACCGAAAGTAGTTGGCTCTCCGTCTATCTTCGCGGAATATACGACTCCGGTGCCGCAAAGCGTTCACCACATCAGCGAGATCGGTTCGCCTCCTACAGTGTCGTTGACCATCTCGTGAGCGTTGACCACACGTAGAGGGTACGCCTTGCTTTCGCCGTTGATGTGTACGCCGAAGACCCTGTCGTCCGGCTGCATGTAGTCGACTTCATCTGGAGTGAGCGCACTTGGATTCCTGAGGTCAGGAATGCCGTCGGTTAGGACACCACCCCACACCGCCTCGGTCAGGTCACTTTGGGAGAACTCGGCCGCAGGGCGTATGAAGTAACCCATTCTCGGATCAATAGCTGAATAGGTCTTAGCCTTCCACGCAGCATATTCAGAGGGAGGGTCAAACCGGTCGCTATTCTGACCCACCCAATCCATCCAGAGATCCCAGTCTTCGCTGGCATACGTCTGTCCGGTCAGATCCCGGAGTGCCTGCCCAATGAGGTCTTGTGACCTCCTGGATGGCATGAACCTCAAGATCTCCACCAGGAACGGAACGAGCGATTGGTCGTTCTGTGCGACGGCCTCATCGAGTGTTTCCGCAAGGTCTGGCTTGACGACTGAGAATGCCGGGAAGATATCGTACATCGCGACATTGGAGTTGTAACCGGCGGGCGTCGGCGTCTCTGCTGGTGGAGAAGTGGGCGTGGCGACAGGTGCAGAGGTCGGCGTTGAAGGAGCCTTGGTCGCGGCAGCCGTTGGCTGCGCCTGTGCAATTGGGGACGGCGGGGGCACGGCCGGCTGCTCCTTCGCAAGTGGGGACGGCGATACTGGAGGTGCAGCGGGTTCCGGTCCTCCACAGGCTACGACGAGAACCGCCAGGGCCACGGCAAGTACGGGCGCTAGAATTCGAGTCATGGGATCACATTCCGCTCAGGGTTGGATTCACATTAGATACGAACCCATTGCCATTGGCGGATGGGGCCGGACTTGGACGAGATGTAGGAGGTGAGGCTACTGCCCAGCCTTAATCCAGTCCGAAATGCGCTCTGCCAACATCATGATCGGTACGTTGGTATTGGATCTCGGACAGGCAGGCAGAATTGAGCCATCTACCAGCCGCAAACTTTCGACACCCTTAACACGACCGTGCTGATCTACAACCGCCATCGAATCGGAGTCCGGGCCCATCTTCACGGTACACGAGATGTGATGCATGGTGCTCACGTTACGGAGCATCCATTGATCGAGCGCGTCGTCGGAGGCTAGATCCGACTCCGAGGGCGATACCAGCGGTCCGGCTATGTCCTCGAACTCGGAGTGCGCGACAATGTCGAGACACAGCCTGACGCCGTCGCGCATCCTCTGCCTGTCGAACTCCTCGGCCAGAAAATCGTAATTGAGAAGGGGCTGCACATGCGGGTCTGTTGACTGGAGCCTCAGACTCCCCTGCCCTACCGCGAGGTATATTCCCACGCTCATCAGCAGCATGTGGCCCTCTTTGCGGAAGCGCATGACCGTTATCATGTCGTTACTCAGGTGCGACCCTGGGGCAGTGTATCGGAGCGCCACTTTCTGAGGCCCCACCTCCTGCGGCGGCGCGGGTACATGGTCCTGAGCCTTCCACAGCATCTGCACGGTTGGATGATCGCGCAGCCCATTTCCAACTCCAGGTGAGTCTTGGATCACGTCGATGCCGAACTCTGCCAAATGGTCTGCTGGCCCGACGCCGGAGAGCATCAGCAACTGCGGAGAAGCGATCGGCCCGGCACTCAGAATGATCTCGCTTCCGTAAACGCTGAAGACTTCGTCTCCGCTCTCGACCTCCACTCCCACTGCCCTGCGACCCTCGAACAGCACGCGGCGCACAAAGCACCGGGGTCTAATGGTGAGGTTCAACCTGTGGCGTGCCATGCCCAGATAGCCGATCGCGGTGCTCCACCTTACGCCGCCAGGGTTGTTCAGCGGATAGGGCCCAACCCCAGAGGCGTCTGGGTGGTTGTGATCGGGATTCTCGGGGAATCCGACTGCAAGGCAGGCCCTGTAGAACGCCGTCTGCTCAGCCTGAAGCGAGTCGAGGCTATGCCGTCGCACGATAATGGGGCCATCGGAGCCGTGGTAGTCGTCCGAGAAGTCGGTGTCTGTCTCCATTCGACGCAGGAACGGCAGCGTGTTTTCGTAGGTCCACTCGTCGTTGCCGAGCGAGGTCCAATATTCGAAGTCTGCCGAGACAGGACGCAGGAACACTTGGCCGTTTATTGCGCTGGTCCCCCCGGTCACCTTGCCCCTCGGGACGTCCATGTTCGGGTTCAACTCGGAAGCCCGTCCGGTGAATTTCCAGTTGTGACGGTCTTCCACAACGAAGTCGGTACCAGTTCCCCAGCCATACTTGAGGTCGTCTGGGATGGTGTCGAAGTCAGGATAGTCCACGCCCGCCTCAAGTAAGAGCACAGAGCGGTTGGGGTCTTCTGACAGTCTGGCAGCTAGAGCGCCGCCGCCCGATCCGGACCCAACTATGATGTGGTCGTAGTTCAATTCAGGCTTCCCCCGACCATGGTGTGGTTCCTCACGGACTGACTGCTTCTAGCGGCCTTCCTGAATGGCATCAGCGATCTTTTCGCCGATCATCATTGTTGTCACATTGATGTTGGCACGTACGCAGTCGGGCATAATCGATGCGTCGACAACCCTAATACCCTCGAGTCCATGCACTCTCCCGTGCTGGTCCACAACGGCCATCTCATCGGACTCCGGCCCCATCTTGTTGGTGCAGGAGATGTGGTGACCCGTAGTGACCTCGCGCATCATCCAGGCGTCCAGGGCATCGTCAGATTCCAGCGCTTCGTCCGGCGGTTCGACTCGCTCGTCGAGAATCGCGCTCCAAGCTTCGTGCTCACCAAGCTGCATACAGATACGGACGGCCTCGCGCATCCGCTCGCGGTCAAATTCCTCAGTGAAGTAGTTGTAGTCCAGGAGAGGCTGCTGATGCGGGTCAGCGGACTGTAGCTTCAGCTCTCCTGAGCCGACTTCCAGGTCGAGACCGACAATCATCCGGATGCCGATAGGTTCCATCCGGTCGCCGCCTCGATTGACCCGTTCAGTCGCGAAGCTGTTCATGTACACGATCATGTCGTTGCGCAGATCGGACCCAGTGGCCGTGTAGCGCAGTCCGAACTGCATCCGCGGCCCGTCGAGGTCGATTTCGTGCTCAGGCTTCGCCCTCCAGGTTACGTATACCAGGGGATGGTCCCGCAGGTTCTGACCCACTCCTGGCAGCTCATGGACGACTGGGATACCGATCTCTCTGAGATGCGCCGCAGGGCCAACGCCGGATAGCAATAGTATCTGCGGAGAGCCGACCGCTCCGGCGCTGAGTATTATCTCCTCGCCTTCAACGGAGAAGACCTCTCCCCCGCTCTCGACCACGACTCCGGTCGCTCGGTTGCCGTCGAATTCGATCCGATGCACAACACAGTTGGAACGTATCGTGAGATTCAGCCTGTGGCGCGAGAGGCTCAGGTAGCCCAGGTTGGTGCTCCAGCGTATGCCATTGGGGTTGTTCAGGGGCAGCGGCCCGACCCCGGTGGAGTCGGGGTTGTTGTGGTCGGGACAGTCTTCGAACCCGTATTCCAGGCAGGCTTGGTAGAACGACTTCGAGACGTCCTGCCAAGCCTCTGGCTGGAACCTATGGCAGATGATCGGCCCATCGGTGCCGTGGAAGTCGTCCGAATACGTGGTGTCCGTCTCCAACTTTCGGAAGAAGGGCAGGCAGTCCTCGAACCCCCACTCATCATTGCCCCAGGACTTCCAATTGTCGTAGTCCTCCGGGACTCCACGCAGGAATATCTGGCCGTTGATGGCCGACGAGCCTCCCGTGACTTTGCCCCTCGGAACAAGCATGGGTTCGGCCTCGTCTGTGGCTCGGCCCGTGAACTGCCAGTTGTGGTCGCTGGTCATGATGTCGGTGGCCGTGGCGTAACCGTAACGGACCTCATCGGGAAGGTCTTCCATCTCCGCGTAATCCGGCCCAGCCTCCAGCAGCAGGACCGACTTGGATGAGTCTTCGGTCAACCTGGTCGCCAAAATGGCGCCCGCCGAACCCGCTCCGATGACGATGTAGTCGTACTTCATGACAGCACTCCTCGATAATCTTGGGATAGTGGTGGAGCGACATTGTACTTTCGACGATTGCGGGCGTGAGTTAAGAGTCGTCTAACGGTCCCAATCACGATCGCAAGGCCCGCGCATACACAGTCAGCCCAGCAGGGCATCTCGCAGACGCCTGATGACGACATCCAACTCGCCGTCGTCGAGGTTGAACGGATCCACGGCAAGCTCGTCGGGGTTATGGATGTTGTGCAGGTAGATGGGCTGATCGCCGGCAGCCATGGCGTCATTGACCTCATCCCTGGACGGGCCACGCCAGTCTCGGGTGAAGCGCATTACGGCGACGGGTGTCAGGTAGTCCCACTCATCGTGCTCGACAGACACTTCGAGGCCGGGAGCCTCGATCAGTGCATCGACCACATGTTGGCACATCTCCGTGAATCTGCGATTCTCGGCATCTTCGTCTTCTTCAGCGAAGATTTGCAGCGCCTCCACCAGGCCGATGATCTCCTCCTTGGCCACCTTCATGCCTCGACCGATGAACTGGTGAGGGCTGGCATTTGCGTATGCAGCCTCAATGAGGTCAGCTCTTCCGGCGAGAATACCCGTACCCTGCGGACCCCGCACTGCCTTGCCCCCTGAGAACTGCACCATGTCCGCGCCGGCATCGATGAAGCGGCGAAGATTGGCCCTGGGTGGCAGGTAAGACGCGGCGTCGACGATCACTGGCACATCTCGAGCGTGCGCGATTTCCACGACCTGTTCAATGGGGAGTGCCCGGCGACTTACGAAGCCGGAGAACAGGTATGCAATCGCTGCCGTGTTTTCGTTGATTGCAGCCTCTAGCTCCCACGGGTGACAGCGCCGTCCATCGCCGATGTTCACGATCGTGGCCCCGGTCGCGGTGTAGCACTGGTCGTATGGGAACCTGTGGCTGGTATGCATGACGATCTCGTTCTTGAGACCGTCGGACTTTGGCAGCTTGGCCATACTGGCCGGATCGCTCCCGGCCATGACGGCTGCGGCCTGGAGCACCAGTCCGCCAGCAGACCCGGACGTCACGAGACCAGACTCGGCCCCTGTGACTTCCGCGATCACCTTGCCCGCGGCGACGTTCAGGTCGTCCATGTTGACCATCGTCCTGGACGCTTTCTCCATTGAGTCCAGAACTTCAGGTCTCAACTTGCTTCCACCGTACGCGGTGGTGGAACCGGATGCGACTATTGCAGGCTTGACTCCGAGTGCGCGATAGATGCCGGATCCCTCGCTGAATACCATCATTGCTCCTCAGTAGCGCTTGGGGTTGTCAGCCCGATTATATCTCACGAGCACGCGATGCACATCAGGCAACCTGTTCAACAACGACACCTCACCGGGACATGGGCACGCCCGTTGGGGTTCCCGCCTCACGCTCTAACTAAATTGGCCTTTGGTCCTTACTGATTCAGTGCTACCGTGAATGTAAGTCCTCTCCAGGGACAATCCAACAGAAGGGGGTACTAAGTTGATCGAATCGGAAATCCTAGTCTATGGGACGCCGCGAGCTTGTACCCTCGCTGTTGCGTCCCAAGAAAGGACCTCGAATGCACTATCGAATAATTGTCGTAGTTGCAGTCATGATCATGGCCTTCGCCGTGTTCAGCGGGACCGCGCTCGCTGACGACCCGCTTGATCCGGGAGACGGCGAGCCCATTGGCCCCGTTCGGAAGCGTGGACGTACCCGTGCTCGACACGTCCTATGACGACGGATGGGAGACGGATTTCCCCGACACCATCGGGGGCTATCCTGTCGGATACATCACCACCCCGAAGGACCGGGCCTGCACCGACGAGTCCATGATCTATCTCAGGAGCTCGGCGACCTCGGTGGACCAGTTCCTTGCGAACGCTCCGGACGTCGCTTCAATCGGAAGCGCGATTGAAGCGCTGCCGGACGCTCCTCCCGAGTACACGCTGAGCTTCTCGCCCAACGTGATGGACGTCGTGGCCGCAGCGGCAGAGGACGCGGCCTGGAACGCCGAGAGAATAGAACACGGTTGCCCGCCGACCTGGAGGGACATAGAGGTCGGAAATGCAGGTCCCGATAGGGGCTATGCCATATTCCAGAACCTGGACGCCGGGCGATTCACTGACGACAACGCCCAGAGCGTCAGGATCAGGTCCCCTCGGACTATTGGGAACAATCAGGACTACGGCTTCACTGCCGCTCTCAACAACGTCGTGACCGCCATACAGTCCAATGGCGTGCCCTTCGCCCTGCAGGCCGGGATGCAGTTCGATCCGGACAACAACCACGGCGGGACGGTGATAGGCTGGACGGACTCCTCCCGTAGCCTAGTGCCGCGGAAGTTCAAGAAAGTACCCTACCGGGCCGACGCCTACTTCTATTTCTCGAACTCGTACACCAATGGGCGCTGGTGGGTGTGCGCCGGGGACCAGGAGCACATAAGGACGAGATACCAGTGCGTGGCCCGGCCGGACGCGCCCGGCACCCACCTGATAGAGAACCCCAACACAAGCGTGTTCTTCGAGAACGCCAACCGCAACAGTAATTGGCACACAGGGTTCCCCTCGAGGATGGTGATGTACGACGCGAACATATACCGCAACGGTCTGCCCCATCCGTGGACCAGGGAGAACCGCATCTCGGCCCACGCCTGCGGGTCGGGGTATCCTGTCACCGGCGCGATGAGCGGCACGCTCAAGAACGGCCGCACCGCCTACTGGCTGCTGAGAGGGATCCCGAGACCCTGCTAGCGCCACCTAAAAGGAGGGCCAGTCCATGAAAACGATCCTAATCCCCCTAATCGCCGGGCTGGCTCTCCTGGCGTCCGTCCCCGCCGTGTTGGGCTGTGAGTCCGAACCGGCGGGGGCGGACATGCCGATCTACGACCTCGACTACGACGACAGTTGGGTGTCTGGCTTCCCGGGAGAGGTCGCCGGCTACACGGTCCTGTACATCCGTACCCCGAGGACCCAGGCCTGTTCGCGCAAGTCCGATATAGAGCTGCAGGCACCACCGGGGGCGGAGCCGCCGTATGCAGATGTGCGGAGTGAGGTCGAGGCCATGGAGGAATCGATACCCATTCCCGGCGGCACCGAACTCGATATCTGGCCGGCCGAAGTCTCGAATCCAGGAGTTGACAGACTGGACGAATTGGCAAGGGGATGGAACGCCTCAGCCGAGGAACGGGGTTGCGAGGCCATGGGTTGGGGCGCCGGCGGGGGACGGTTGCTCGAGCTGCCCGACGACGTCAATCTGTCTGACGACTCCAACCCATGACCTTCTTCTGAATGCTGTTCATGCTGGTCCTGACCTTCGTGTTCCTGCTCCTGGCCTTGGATCTCATGGGGAGTGAGCGTAGCCTGACCGCAGTGGCGCGGATCGTTGCCGGCCATAACCGCCGCCTAGAGTACCAATCCACCCGCTGAGCCGGACGTAACGAGACCTGACTCGGCTCCTGTGACTTCCGCGATCACCTTGCCCGCGGCGACGTTCAGGTCGTCCATATTGACCATCGTCCTGGAAGCCTTCTCCATTGAGTCGAGAACTTCAGGCCTCAACCTTGCTCCCACCGTACGCGGTAGTGGAACCGGATGCGACGATTGCAGGTTTGACTCCAAGTGCGCGGTAGATGCCGGATCCCTCGCTGAATACCATCATTGCTCCTTAGTAGCGATTTGGGTTGCCGACGCGATTATATCTCACGATCGCGCGACGCACACCCGGTAGCCTACTTCAAGAGGCGGCGGCGCATGAAGTAAGAAGCGAGGAACAGCGGCAAAATCGCGAATGCAATTAACTCGGCAGTCCACGCGAACATCCACGGGGTAAGCTCACCGGTCATCAGTCCCCTCACCAGGGCGGTCGCGGGAGTTAGAGGTAGCAACCACGCGAGTTCCTGAACCACAGCGGGAAGACGCTCCAGTGGGAAGAACGTGCCGCTTAAGTAGAACATTGGCATTAGAAAGAGCGTGAAGAAATTGTTCATCGCTCCGATAGTGGTTGCCGTAGAGGTGAGCACCATGGACAGAGCGGCGAAGACCAACCCAATCAGGTAAGCCACGGGTATTGCAAGCAACGCAAGTGGGGAGGAGACCAGTCCAAAGATTGCAGCCGCTACCATTACCGCCACTGCCGAAGCAACCGCGCGCGTCGCTCCCCACATCACCTCGCCCAGCACGATATCGCGCGGCTCTATAGGTGTATACAGCATCGACTCGTATATGTGGTGGCTCTCCATGCGAAGGTAGGCGCCATAAGTGGCGTCGAACGTGGCATGGAACATCGCGTAGCTGGCGACCACGCCGGGCGCGATGAATTCAGCATACGACAGGTCGCCCATGTTGCCTATGTACGGCCCGAGTCCGAAGCCCATGGCGAAGAGCAGAATGAAGGGCTCGACGAGCAGTCCGCCAAACTCCACTTTCCAGGCGCGCATGGTGGCGTCCCGGTTGCGCTGCCATACCCGAACTCCGCCCCACACCGGCGTTTTCTGAATCGCGGGAACTATGGCCTGAAGTACAGTCATGAGACGTGGGAGCGCGCGGTATCGCGTTCGATCGATCTCACGTCTAGCCTTCCCTCAGACCACGTCCGGTCAGTCGTAAAAACACGTCCTCCAGGTTGCCCGGCCTCCGCGTGATCTGGTATCCGTCAAGCGGTAGGTTTTCAAGGGAAAGCATGCCATTCCTTGGGTAGATCAGAACAGAATCGGCACGGTCTTCTATGCGGCCATCTACGCCTGAACGATTCAGCCAGTCGATCAGATCCTGCTTTTCGGAATGTCGTACCCTCACCTCGAATACAACGTCGCCTACGAGCGACCGAGTCATCTCACTCGGAGAACCCTCCACGAGAATCTCGCCATGGTCGATGACCACCAACCGATCACATAGATGGGCAGCCTCGTCCATGTAGTGAGTGGTGAGAAGCATGGTAATGCCGCGAGATTTCAGGAGGTTGAGCTTGTCCCAAACGAGCAGTCGGGCCTGTGGGTCAAGTCCGGTCGTAGGTTCATCGAGGACGAGAATGCGCGGCTCGTTCATGAGTGCACGGGCGATGAGCAATCTTCGCCTCATACCACCCGAAAGATGGTCCGGCATATCGTTCGCCCTGTCCGCGAGCTGAAACAGCTCGAGTCCTTCGAGCGCCCGCGCTCTGGAGACATCCGATCCCAGGTTAAAGAATCTGCCGAAAGTCAACAGGTTTTGAATTACGTTGAGATCGGGGTCCAGACTGTCAGACTGCGACACGACCCCCATTATCTGCTTGACGTCACGCTGGCGTTTCCGAACATCCATGCCGAACACGCTCAGAGTCCCGGACGACACAGGCGAGACGCACGAAATCATCTTCATCGTGGAAGTCTTGCCGGCTCCGTTGGGTCCAAGAAAGCCGAAACACTCACCGCGTTGAATCTGGAAGTCGATCCCATTGACCGCGGTTACGCCGCTATAGCGCTTGAATAGGCTCTCGGCGCGAACAACTGGGGACTGCTGCATAAGTTACCTCATTAAAGGTTAGCTGCGTTCCCCAGTCAATTCAACAGCAACCGGCGACGCTCCGACCACTTCAGAACACGGCTATAGGATTGACAGGCGAACCAGTACCTCCGACCACGTTTAGCGGGTTGATTGTCAGCATGAACTCGTACGTGCCCTCGTCGGCGCATGCGTTCGCAAGCGGCTCCAACAGCGAATTGTCCAGCAGGGCCACTCCGTAGGCGAATATAACACCGTGTACTGTCCACGGTATGTCATACTCGTTTGGTGAAGCGTCCATCATATCCCAGCCGAGTATGGATATATCCGCGTCGCGCACAAATCGAAGGCACGAGGCATGAAGACCTGGGCGAGAGGGCTCGCCTGCCCAACTACCACCGTGTTCGGCCGCATACGCCTCGCGACCGCTGTACACCATGACGGCGTCTCCGGGCCTGATTTCAACACCCTGCTCGGCGGCGATGTCGTCCAGTTCCCACCCGTGAACAGGCGAGGCGAGCGTGACATAGTCAGTGCCGCGATGCCTCGGAACGTCGAGCAGCACTCCGCGGGTGAGGATGCCGTCGCTCCAAGCATCGACGGTACCATAGCTGGCGCCGCTGAATCCCAGCACTTCATCTGGAGATTTTCCATCCCACAGACCCTGATCGTCCCACACATGACAGAGCGCGTCGATGTGAGTCGTGGCGGTGCCGTGGTAGAAGACTCCATAGAAGTCCATCGCGGCGCCACCGCCATTAGGTCGGTCCATGACTGTCATGAAGTGCTGCGCCGGTCGCGGGTTCTCGGCTCTCGGCTCGACGGCCCACGGTCGGCTGAGCGAAACCGTTCGCCCGTTCTTGACGAGGCTGACCGCTTCCAGGCGTTTCTCGGCGTTTATGAGGTTGATCGCCCCTGCCGACCCACGGTCTCCCCAACGCCCCCACTTTCTATCGTCTCTAAGGTACGAAAGCACCTCGTCTTTGCTCGGCACTTGCCGGTCTGTCATATTGTGGCCTCCCACATGAAAGCTAACATCCGCTATCTGTTTCCTAATATAATGGTGAAGGTCAAACTCGGACAATACTGGAGGTTCGTCAATGGGTAAGCTCGATGGGGGTAAGCTCGATGGCAAGGTGTGCGTGATTACCGGCGCCAGCAGGGGAATCGGAGCTGAGATAGCAAGGCTCTTCGCCGCTGAGGGCGGCAGCGTCGTTGCGGCAGCGAGGACGCTCAGGGAAGGCGACCACCCTCTCGAGGGCTCCCTCGAAAAGACGGTGGCCGACATCCGGGAGGCCGGCGGCGAGGCAACAGCGTCCGCCGTCAACATCTCTCTCCCAGAGGATTGCGAGCGCCTGTTCGAGGAGGCGCACAAAGCGTATGGAAGCGTGGATGTGCTGGTCAACAACGCCGCGCTAACCTACTTCATACCCGTAAAGGACTATCCACTTCGACGCTGGATGAGGTCATGGGCCGTCAACTTCCACGCGCCGTTCATACTGAGCCAGGTGGCCCTCGGAGACATGATTGAGCGGGGAAGCGGCAGCATAGTCAACATATCTTCCGGGGCCGCTATAGGGCCGGGCCGCGGCCCCTACCCGGACGCCCCTGCCAACTCCGGTGGGACGTGCTATGGCGCTGAGAAGGCCGCGCTGGAAAGATTCAGCCAAGGGTTGGCCCAGGAAGTGTATCAGCACGGCATCTCGGTCACCTGCGTATCGCCATCCCAGGTCGTCCCCACCCCAGGGACGGTGTTCCACAATCTGGTAACGGGCATCGACGACCCTCGTGGCGAGCACCCGGAACTCATGGCGAAGTCGGCGCTGCTGCTTGCGTCCGAGCCGCTCGACCGTGTCACCGGCCGCGTTACCTACAGCCAACAGATCCTCAAAGAGTTTGGTTGGATCGACAATGCACAGGGGACGGGGATTGATCGCAATGGTTCGGGATACAGCCTGATTTAGTCTCACAATTTTTGAACAGTTCTCAAACTATACTCATTAAATGCCTTGAAATTGCACATGGGCAGAGCTTAGCCTCTTCTTTAGGCTTTATGGTATCTGAATGAACTCACGTCCCGATGGCACAGGAAACAGAAGGTGGACTGTCGACTTGGAGCGGCCGCCAGACTTGATCGAAATAGATTGAGCTCAGACAGCTAACCAAGTAGCGGCCAGCCAATACCGAGGAGGCACAATGAACATAATTCGAGCCAAGGTCACTAATTATCGCAGCATTGACGACTCTGGGTGGGTCTCCTTGGACAACGTCACAACCCTGGTTGGTAAGAACGAGTCCGGCAAGACGGCCTTCCTCCAAGCGCTGCGACGCCTGAATCCGGTCGGGGGCGCGAACGGAAACTTCGACATCATGGACTACCCCAGGAAGGGCTACGTTCGCTACAAGAGACGCCATGAAACCGATCCCGCGACAGTGGTCCAGGCCGAATTCAAACTGACCCGGGAGGAGATGGCAGAACTCGAATCCAGGTACGGTCCTGGCGTGCTGAGATCGATGAAAGTAATCGCGTCGAAGAACTACAAGAACCAGCGATCTTGGGAAGTGGACATCGACGAAGAAGCCGTAATCAGGCACGTGATCAATAGCGCGAACCTACCCGAGGATGTCCGGGAGTACCTCGGCGACACCAACAAGTGGGACGACCTTTACAACCGTCTCCAGTCGCTCGATGTAAAGCCCGCTGCCGTGCAGAACTTGCTTTCCGAACTGACGAAGCGAATCAGCAGCGATATTCGGCAGCAGATCATTCTGGAGCACCTGGAGCGGTACCTCCCGGAGTTCGTGTACTTCGACAACTACAGCACAATGCGGGGCCGCATTTCGATACAGGACATCAAGGAGCGCCGCTTCGAGCCGGACGAGCTCGACGACGCGGACCGCACTTTCATCGCCCTGCTGTCTCTTGTAGGCGCCGACCTCGAAGATCTGGAGCAGCAGAACAGCTACGAATACCTCAAAGCCGAGTTGGAGTCGGCCTCCATCGGAATCAGCGACGAGATCTTCGAGTTCTGGAAGCAGAACACCCAGTTGAGGGTCGAGTTCGACCTGTCGGCGGCAAATCCGAACGATCCTCCTCCGCTGAATGCCGGGTCGATTCTCCATGTCCGCATCTGGAATGACCGACATCGAGTTTCGGTACCGTTCGATGACCGTTCGAAGGGCTTCGTCTGGTTCTTCAGCTTCCTGGTGTACTTCTCTGAGATCGAGGAGATACGGAAGGGCGACATGGTGTTGCTCCTGGACGAGCCGGGGCTGAACTTGCACGCGATGGCACAGTACGACTTCCTGCGGTTTATCGACCAGCGGCTGGCGCCGAAGCATCAGGTCGTATACACAACCCACTCCCCGTTTATGATCAACCTCAACAACCTGCCAAGCGTGAGGACCGTTGAGGACATGGACCATTATGGCACTGTCATCACAGACGACGTGCTCCAGAACAGCAGTGAAACGGTGTTCCCACTTCAAACCGCACTCGGGTATAAACTCGCAGAGACGCTGTTCCTGGCGCCCCACTGCCTGCTGGTTAACTCTCCTTCCGATCTGATCTACCTGCAGGTGTTGGGCGAGTTCTGCGCAGCAGAGGGACGGGCCAAGCTGGATCCTAGGTGGGTTATCATTCCGGTTGGCAGGTCCGAAAATCTGCCGGCGTTCATTTCGCTGCTCGGCGACAACTACACCAGCCTTGCCGTGCTGATGGACGTTACACCCGCAAGCAGGGCACACATCGAGTCTATCAACGACGTAATGCTCTCCAGGGATTCCCAACGGGCCCCAATCAAGTGGGTCGAAGTCACCCGCGTCAGGGACGCTGACATAGAAGACCTCCTGGATCCGGGATTCTATTTGAAGCTGGTCAACACGTCCTACAAGAACGAGCTGCCACAGCCGATAACCCTGCGTTCGATCTCTGACCGCAACCCCAGAATCGCCGAACGAGTCAAAGCGTTCTTCAGCGCGAACAACATCTCTGGCGGGGAGTTCGACACGTACAGACCCGCAGCTCACTTCCTGCAGAATCACGGCACGCTCCGCGGCGAGATCAACGAGACGACGATCGACAACGTCGCGGCCATGTTTGAGCGGATCAACTCCCTGCTGCCGACCAACGGTGCAGGGTCCGGACACGGGATAGACTCAAGGCGAGCAACGACCCTCGTCTCCGGGTTACAGTAGACTCGATCAGCGGCCAGCGAACCGTGTAACAGTTACGGACAGGACGGGACGGAGGCTAGAGTAACTGCCGCGTGCCAGCAACTGCGGCCTGCGAGTGTCCGTTCATAGAGCGCGAAGTAGAAGCGGAAGCCAATGGCTTCCGCTTCTTAGTTATGACTTCAGTGGCGCGCTCAATGTCAGACTCGGTTCCCGCTGGCTCAATACCCGTGCCGACCAACGTTACGCTGACTCGGCCTTTCATCCGACGATCCTGGACCACACCAAATATCACGTTGGCGCCAGAATCCGCAGCCTTGTTGACGATGTCTGCGACCTCGTGGACCTGCCCGAGGGTAAGATCGGGGCCGCCGGTCACGTTGAAGAGGATACCGCCCGCTCCTTCAAGCGGAGCGTCGAATAGCGGATTGGCTAGCGCGTCCCTCGCAGCCTGCGCTGCCGCGTCCCGGCCCTGTCCATGGCCAATCGCCATGAATGCCGGTCCTCCACCCGCCATAACAGCCTTCACATCGGCGAAGTCAACGTTTATCATCCCGCCGACCGTGACTATATCCGAGATGCCCTGCACACCCTGGCGCAGCACCTCATCGGCGCGCCTGAAAGCCTCCTCCAACTCAACACGCCCCTCGAGAGCGGGCAGCAACCTGTCGTTTTCAACAACGATGAGGGTATCTACCTTTTGTCTAAGCTGGCGCAGACCCCGGTCCGCGTTCTCCCTGCGCCGCGAACCTTCGAATCCAAACGGAAGGGTGACGACTCCGACGGTCAACGCACCCTGCTTGCGGGCGAGGTCTGCTACCAGCGACGCTGCTCCCGTCCCCGTCCCGCCGCCCATTCCGGCAGCGATGAACACCATGTCCGCGCCCTGGAGCAGACCTCCAACCTGCGCCTGGCTTTCGCGCATCGCTTTGCGGCCTACTTCGGGTTGACCCCCGGAACCTGTTCCTCCTGTCGTATTGGGGCCGATGGCGAACGTCTGGACCTGTTTCAGGCTGCGCAGCGCCTGGATATCAGTATTCAATACCAGGAACCGCACGCACTGGAGACCGCCGTCCGACATGCGCCGGACGGCGTTGCCCCCGCCTCCACCCACACCGACGACACGGATACTGACTTGCGATGCGACCTCCGTGGCCTTTTCGGCTGACCTATTACGCCGCCTGAACAGCATCTCGTCCTCCATAGGTTCCTTGTGGGACCGTCAGCAGATAGTAGGGAATGTGCCATCTTCCATGAGGTCCCATGTCCACCACTGCCTGGCGTGAACGTGTTTCGACCACCGCTCCGATGAGACCGAATCGCGGGCCGCCCCTGACCCGACCGTGGTACTGGACGACCTGGCCCGGTGCTAGACTGGCCGAACTTAACGGACGCCTTACAATCGGCTCTACCGGCATTCCGGGCATCGGTATCTGCGAACTCTTGAGATCGAGTATCGCTGTCGTCATGGCATCGTGTCCCCTCTATCTATCGATCGTGCGTTCTACGAATAGTTTAGAACAGAACTCCTGTGCTGTCAATGCATTTCGTCGAAGATTTTTCAGCGGCTTGGGTATGGCGTCGCTGTTCATTACAATGGTCTGACGACACCCTGACCTGGAAGTGACTGCATGACTTCAGCCACCACTAAATCAAGTCCGAGCGTGGATCGGACCACGGAGATCGAGCGCATTCTGCAGCAGCGCGTCATGGTGATGGACGGCTCTTGGGGAGTCATGCTCCAGTCCCTAGGACTGGACGAGACGGCCTACAGAGGCCACAGGTTCGCCCAGCACGAGCGTGACATCAGAGGCTGCATCGATGCCTTGGTGTTGACCCAGCCCGCGCTCATAGAGCGTACGCAGCGACAGTACCTTGACGCCGGCGCCGACATTCTGACCACGAACACGTTCACGGCCACACGCTTCGGACTGGCAGAGTTCGGACTCGAAGAGCACGTCTATGAAATCAACCGCGATGCCGCGCGGCTGAGTAGGGAGGTTGCCGACGAATACTCTGAGCGCGACCCGGAGCAACCGAGATTCGTGGCGGGTAGCATTGGCCCAACCAACAAGACGCTTTCGATTTCACCAGACGTAAACGACCCCGCCTACCGTGATGTGACCTTTGATGAGATATCGGATGCTTACTCTGAAGCCGTCCATGGTCTCCTGGACGGGGGCGTCCACATTCTGCTGGTCGAGACGGTCTTCGATACTCTCAACGCCAAAGCGGCGCTGTACGCGATCGAGTCCGTCTTTGAGCAGCGAGGGACTCGCGTACCAGTGATAGTTTCTTTCACGGCCGTCGACCTCAGCGGCCGAAACCTGTCCGGGCAAACTGCCGAGGCGTTCTATGCGTCTGTCACACACGTCCCGCTTTTATCGGTTGGAATCAACTGCTCACTCGGAAGTGACCAGATGCGGCCCTTCCTGGCAGCACTCGGCGATGTGTCCTCACACTTCCTATCCTGCTACCCAAACGCGGGACTACCGAACGAATTTGGCGAGTACGACGAGTCTGCCGAGCATATCGCTGCCAACCTCCGTGAGTACGTCGAAAGCGGCCTCGCTAACATCGTTGGAAGCTGCTGCGGCTCCCGGCCCGAGCACACCCGCGCGATCGCTGACGCGGTCGCAGGACTCGCCCCGCGTCAACGACCCCGGCACAACACCAATACCCTTCTCAGCGGCATAGAAGCGCTTGAGATAAGAGAGGACAGCAACTTCATCAACATTGGAGAACGCGCCAACGTGACCGGTTCGGCGCGGTTCAGGAGGCTAATCCGGAGGGGACAGTACGAGGACGCCGTCGCCATAGCCAGGCAACAGGTGGAAGACGGAGCACAGATCCTCGACGTCAACATGGACGAAGGAATGCTCGACTCGGAGGCCGCAATGGAGCGCTATCTGAAGCTACTCTCCTCTGAGCCGGACATCTCACGCGTGCCGATCATGGTGGACAGCTCCAGGTTCAGCGTGATCGAGGCTGGCCTGCGCTGTCTCCAGGGCAAGGGCATCGTCAACTCAATCTCACTAAAGGAGGGAGAGGAGGAGTTCGTCAGGCAGGCACGAATTGTACGCCGGTATGGGGCCGCCGTCATAGTAATGGCGTTCGACGAGCAGGGGCAGGCCGACACAGTCGAGCGCAAGGTCGGCATCTGTGAGCGTTCGTACCGCATTCTGGTCGAACAGGTGGGCTTCGAGCCGCAGGACGTTATCTTCGACCCCAACATATTTGCCGTGGCGACTGGAATCGAGGAGCACAACGACTACGCGGTCGCGTTCATGGAGGCGGCTGCCGGGTTGAAGCGCAAGTTCCCACTTTCGCACGTAAGCGGCGGTGTCAGCAACGTGTCGTTTTCATTCAGAGGCAACGATGCGGTACGCGAGGCGATCCACTCCGTATTCCTGTATCACGCAATCAAGACCGGGATGGACATGGGCATCGTCAACTCAGGGCAGCTTCAGGTCTATAACGAGATTGAGTCTGGTCTCAGAGGTGCAGTAGAAGACGTTGTGCTCAACCGGCGCCCGGACGCCACGGAGAGACTTCTGGCGATAGCAGACTCTGTACAGGGCACACGAAGGGAGCGAAAGGAAGACGACGCGTGGAGGTCTCTGCCGGTCAATGAGCGTCTGAGACACGCGCTTGTCAACGGAATAGACTCCCACGTAGAACTGGACGTGGAGGAAGCTCGTCTCGCCTCAGAGAGGGCGCTGCACGTCATAGAAGGCCCGCTGATGGACGGCATGAACGTCGTAGGTGACCTTTTCGGCTCGGGGCAGATGTTTCTTCCCCAGGTGGTCAAGAGCGCACGCGTAATGAAGAAGGCGGTCGCGCAACTTGAGCCGTACATCGAGGCCGAACAGGGCGATGGCGAGGCTCGGAGATCGAACGGCAAGGTGGTCATGGCCACCGTCAAGGGAGACGTACACGACATAGGCAAGAACATCGTCGGCGTGGTAATGCGGTGCAACAACTACGAGGTAATCGACCTGGGCGTAATGGCGCCGTTCCAGACTATTCTCGACACTGCCCGCGAGCAGGAAGCCGATGTGATCGGTCTCAGTGGCCTGATAACGCCGTCGTTGGATGAGATGGTCACGGTCGCGCGCGAAATGTCCAGGCAGAACTTCCAGGTACCGCTTCTGATAGGTGGGGCGACCACCTCAGTCGCGCACACGGCCGTAAGGATAGAACCAGAGTACGATAACGGAGTCATACACGTCCGGGACGCCTCCAGGTCCGTAACAGTGATGAGCAATCTGCTTGGTGCGAACAGCCAGGCGCTCATCGAAGACACCAGGAAGCGCTACGCCAAGGTGCGGGAGGATCGCGCGTCCAGAAGTCGGCAGACTAGGTTGCTGCCTATCGAGCAGGCACGTGCTCGCCGCGAGACATTCGACTGGGCAGAGAGTGTGCAGCAGGCACCCAGGTTCACTGGGCTGCGCATCTTCGACGACTACCCTCTCGAGGACCTCATCAACAGGATTGACTGGACTCCGTTCTTCCTCACATGGGAGCTGAGAGGTAGCCATCCAGCGATCCTCGACGACCCCACCTACGGGCGCGCGGCCCGCACGCTGTTCCGCGACGCCCAGAACCTACTCAGAAAGATGATCGACCAGAAGGCGTTGAGGGCCAGGGCGGTCATAGGCTTCTGGCCCGCCGGCGCGGTCGAAGACGACGTGAGAGTTTACGCCCCTTCGCCTGGTACGTCAGGGCACGCTGCTGGAGAAGATGAGACCATCGCTACCCTGCACTTCCTGCGACAGCAGGCGGACAAGTCCCGCGCTCGCGCCAATCTGCCCAGAGACAACTTCTGCCTCGCCGACTTCATCGCGCCAAGGGACACTGGAGTCCGAGACCACATCGGGGCATTCGTCGTGACAGCGGGTATCGGAAGCGACGAGTACTCGGGCGCTCTTGAGGCCGCGCACGACGATTACGGCGCGATCATGACCAAGGCGATTGCCGATCGTCTGGCCGAGGCGTTCGCCGAACGGATGCACGAACGCGTTCGCCGGGAATTCTGGGGTTACGCTCCTGACGAAGACTTCAGCAACAACGCACTCGTCAAGGAAGAGTACCAGGGGATCAGGCCTGCACCTGGCTACCCAGCCTGCCCGGACCATACGGAGAAATCTACCCTGTGGAATCTGCTCGACGCCGAGCGGAACACCGGTGTCCGCCTGACAGAAAACTTCGCAATGTGGCCGACGGCTTCGGTGTCGGGGCTGTACTTCTCGCATCCCGGGTCTCACTACTTCGGCGTGGGCCGCGTCGGGCGCGACCAGGTCGAAGACTACGCACGCCGAAAGAGGACCAGCGTCGACGAAATCGAACGCTGGCTGAGGCCGAACCTGGCGTATGATAGGTAGACAGTTCAGCTATTCACGAGATCAAGGCAATAGGCCGTGGCAGTCTGACATTGGAAAGGGTATCAAATGAAGACTTTGATGCTGGATGATAAACTCTACACGGCACTCGAAGAGGAGGCGATCAAAGCCGATCGTCCTGTCGGCGAGGTGTTGACGGAGGCGGTCGAACAGTGGCTGTTGGACGCTGAGCTAAACGAATCTGAACTCAGCGAGATCAAGGCGGCTGATCGAGAGTGGCGGGAGAGTGGCGGGATGGAATCCGGCAAGTTCTTTGCGAGTGTTAGAAGAGAGCGTGGCTGGGACTAGAGGACGTCGTTACAGAATCGAGATCTCACCTGCAGCCCGCAGGGAGATCAGATGCCTCGCACGCGCAGACTTCGAGCGGGTAGATTCCGCGATAGCCGATCTGGGCGTCAATCAGAGGCCCCCAGGAGTAGTCAAGCTCAAGGGAATGCGGGATGTGTGGCGTATACGGGAAAGCAATCGGCTGGTAGCCATCGGACGCAAGTAGCCTCGCACAGAAACGGTGACGCTTTTACCCCAATTGGTGAATGTACGCGGTTCGCCGTTAAGTCCACATGGCCTCCGCCCGACTTTTCTCAGGCCCTCAGTAGTTATGAAGCACAGAACTTAGGGTAAACAACTCAGCGACGCAGAAGATCAAGTGCCTCTGCGCATTCGGCGACGGAGTCGTCCATACCCAGAACTCTCACCACATTTGTCGGCTTCTGAGGGAAGACCCTGTCTCGGCCTATATCATAAATGCTCCACTCGTCACCATCGGTGAGGACACCATACCCTTCCACCATTCCAAACCCGCTAACGTAGTCACTTAGCTGTTTAACACGGTTCACCCTCGAGAGCTGTGACCAACTCTTTTCGTGGATGGCAGTCTTCTCCTCAAAATTCTGACTATTGAGTTCAGACCACCTGCTATCACTTTGTGTGGTCGGGGCGTTAAATGCCTCCCAACTGCTTGCCAATTCATTCTGCTTGAGAGACTGCATATTTCTGAATCTTTCAATCTGTCTGGGATCCAATCGCTTGGCTTCCACCAGTGTCCAAGGACGTTCGCCAGATCCAGTGTTGTAGAGGGCATAGTCAACCTTCATAACGGCAGTCGACACATTGATGTCGATTTCTACCTTAACCTGTGAGGGGTCGGAGAGTTCCCAACCCAGCATGCGAAGGATAGGGTCAATAAGTGTGTACCTAGTCCGGGTCTCATCCACCGACGAGAGGTAGTCTCCGTGGTGCTGAACACGATACCGAAGCTGGCGGATTAGGTTAGCGATATTCTGCTGCGGCATCTACTTCCCCTCTGGGCGAACATCCCTAGGCCCTCAATTCGAGCTATCTCAAACTCCCAAGTGAGCTTGCATACTTACGGATTTACATAACCTGGCAAAGACCTTCATCTATGTACTTCCACGTTTCAATGAGGGATACGCCGAGTAGAAATGTCCTAGTCTCCTCCCGATGCTCGGTTGACTCGTGTTCCAGTGCAACCTCACGATCGAATGGGGTCCATGGCTTTGTTATTCGCGACCATTACGATTGGATGGCTCCTTCTCCCTGAGTGAAACGTGGATTGATCTTCACGTTGTTGAGATAGGCGTCTATCTTCTCGCCAAAGTCGTCCTCAACTCCAAGCCATCGGGAGAAGAGTCCCTCTGCACATGGCTGCTTAGAGTAAGTATTATGAGCTTTGACGCTCACGGAACGGCAGAAAGAGGTTGAGGGCGAATGTCTGGGAACTGAGTATGTGGGCCGCGTACTTGTGCAGTTTCACAGAGTCGGCGCGCACAGACCTCTTTGCTAGAGTGCGATAGTCGGAGTAGATTCCATCAGTCCATGTGGCCCACATCGGAGGGTGTTTGCCAACTTCAT
>DAOUHG010000046.1:0-34215 GCA_034428835.1 Dehalococcoidia bacterium | reverse complement strand
ACATTGCCCTCACCCCTTATAGGACTTTCGAGGTGTCCGAACAGCCAAGTATTGCCCAATTCGCCGGGGTTCGACGTTTCGGGGATTCTTCCGACGACATGCTTAGGCGTCTCGTACTGACGGCTGTCGCCAATGTCAATAATCGCGAGATTCGACACTGTAGAGTCCACGCCGATGCTGGATATGCTGATGTGATTGGCATCGGGTGCGGTCCCCCTGGGCATACCCTGTGAAGACTCAATGCTTATGAACCCGTCGGGGCGCATGACAGCACCGTAGGAAAAGGGGTCGGCGCCGGCGCTCAGAGGGTTGTCCCAGTACTTGGGATGCATCTGGTAACCAGGATAGAGAGCGTTGTAGGCATAGACGAGTTCAGCACCGTTTTTCGCCTCGTCAGACGCTTCTCTGTCGTCGCTGGCTGGCACGGATGGAGTCTGAGCCTGTTCCGCGGATGGAACAACCGTGGAGGCTGCCTGGATGATCGGCGAAATGACCGCCGCAACTGGAGAGGGTGCAGCACTTAAGGATGCATGGTCGTCGACCTTCTGGTCTCCGGCGTAAACCTCGATTTTCTTGACACCAGTCTGTATGGGCTTGAAGCTGCCATCCGGCATCAATACGCCACGAACCTGAGGCTGGTCGGTTTCCACGCTTTGCATAGCAACGGGGCCCTGCGCGGTCCTATTGAGATCATCGAGCTGTGTCGAGTTGTAGCGCCCCAGCCCGTAGTAGAGCCCTGCCGCAACCACAACTACAAGTCCAACAAAGACCAGCACTGAGCCGGCGATTAGCTTGCCGACCTTGTGGCAGGATGTATGGCTGTCCGAGGCTTGAAGGTTCATAGTCACAGGTGTAACCCGTGAAGGGCGGGCACATTCAGTATATCACCACCAAGGGAAGTCCTAAATCAAGGACACCGCGACAGCGGAAGAAAGGAGAACAGCCCGCGATGGGCGGGCTGCTCTGTTCCGGCGAATGTCGGACGGGATATGTTATCTGAATCTTGGTGAGTGCATTTCTCCATTGGCGATCGGCTCGTTGAGATAGACGTCGCCGTTGCGAATCTTGATGTTGAATCCGCAGTCGGGATTGCTGCAGACCCAAGCCTTGTAGTGAATGGCCGCGCCCTGACTTCCGAAGTCAGACAACGGCAACAGGTTTCCATCTGTACAACTCATGCAGGTGGGGAAGTCTCTACCCTCCACAAAACCCTCCTCGAATAGCCACGTTTAAGACCGCGCGAAAGTATAACACCGGACGAATGACGGAAACAAGGAGACATCCTTTAGAGAGAAGTGCAAAACCCCGAATTCCTACCCGTCATTCCCGCGAAAGCGGGAATCCACAGGCCAGCAACCACCGTTCACCATACTGGACTCCCGCTTTCGCGGGAGTGACGAGACTACTTCCGACGGAATTTTGCACTTGTCTCCTGTACAGAAGCTGTACCAGTTTGGTAGGTGACAATTTCACCCTAACCCTGAGGGAGAGGGGATTTTCGATCTCGTAGAGCGGCTCCGACTAAACTGATACAGCTTCTCCTGTAAAGGCCAAGGCCAACTTGAGCAGTATCGAGACGCGGTGATACGATAGCGGGCAGCCCAATCGTCACCTCCCTACTATGAGACACGTACTTGATTCAACTCAGAGGCTGGTCGAAGCGCCTGCGTTTGAGTTCACCATAATAGCGATCATCATCCTCAACGGGGCGTTGCTTGGTTTGGGGACCTCTCCGACGTTGAGTGAACGATACGGAGAGTTGATCCGCATCGGCAGCCAGATCGCCCTGGCCATCTTCATCGTCGAGGCGCTGCTCAAGATGGTTTCTGCGTCCCCTCGTGTCGCGGGGTATTTCAAGGACGGCTGGAACATCTTCGACTTCCTGGTGATCGTGTTCGCGCTGATTCCGGCGACCGGCCAGTTCGCGATGATCGCCCGGCTAGCGCGACTCCTGAGGGTGCTGCGGCTGATCTCAACAATAAGAGATCTGCGGCTGATCGTCGCTGCCCTCGTGCGATCAATTCCAAGCGTGGGGCACGTCATGATGCTGATGAGCATCATTGTGTATATCTACGCCATCATGGGCTATCATCTGTTTCACGAAAACGACCCTGAGAACTGGAGAAATCTGGGCGTTTCCCTCCTGACCCTGTTCAACATAAGGGGATTATATCGAATCTTACCCACGCGACTGATGTCGTAGTTTCAGCGTGGTTTTCTTTCCTTCTTAGTGGGCTTCACCAAAGCCTTGATGACGTTCTCGAAGGTGTCTGGGATGGGTGGGATAATGTCTGGCGGACGACCAGGCCCGCGCTTCTTGCCTTTCGATTCTGGGGCCATTTAAGAATTCCTATGTGTCAGGGTTTGATAGTCTAGCTGGGTAAGCTCACAACGGTCTGGCGCGTCTCGTGACTGGTATCAGTTGCTCTCCAATCGGGTCCACCATAAAGCCCAAAATCTCAAGGGATGTGGCCCCTAGAATGTAGTCAGTGTCCGGCCCGAAGATAATGGGACACCCTCTAGTACGTCCATGCACTCTGACTCTCGCGGTTCCAACCGGATAGACCACCAGACTTCCGTCGGCAAGCTGAAATTCCTCATGGCCCTCTTGTTGCATATGCAACTGCTCAGAATCCGATTCGGGAATCACGGAATGAAGCGACCCAGTATCTACCAGTGCTTCAACCTGCATAAAGTCACCGCCGTTCATATTCCCTACTTCGACCTGTGTGACAAACGTGCCCATCTAACTGACCCCCTCGCTAAGTGCCACTTTTGTGGCACCCCAAAGGTTGACAGTGTCCTGACTGGCTGTCAAGCGCGAGGAAGCACAGACTCGCTTAACGCCGGCGACTCCGGCGTCTCGCTCGCTGAGCTCTCCCAATCCTTAGATTGGCCTCGTTCTCAGACAACAGGTGTCCTTCCCGTCGATTCTGTTCCTGCAACCCTGTCAGGGTCATTCTGTCCAGTTTGGCGCGGTTACAGGGGGGGGCACAGTAGGGTCAGATTGTCATAGGCGTCTGACCCGCCGTCAGACTTTGGCCTGATATGGTCAACTTCCAGAACTCGCGGGTCGAAACTGTAGTCCCGACCGCATCCTTGGCAGAAGGCTCCAACATCCAGCAGTAGTTGGCCGTGTTGCTGTCGAGGCGGAGGGTATCTTCTCCCTCCTCGTCCGGTTGGCGTTCTGAATTCCAGAACAGCAGCTTCGCCCGTGTCTGTCCGTTCTGGCGGTGATTCTCTGTAGTGAACATCACCAAGTGAGATCATGCGTCCCTGTACTACACGGGAGTCCGGTATGGCGAGGCCCTCAGCTTCAAGGCGGTCAAGCACCGTCTGATAGGCTTCGTTCCAAATGTCTATACCCACCCACTGTCTGCCCAAACGTTCAGCCGCGACTGGTGTTGTAGCGCACCCCGCAAATGGGTCAAGAACAAAATCCCCTGGATTGCTCGACGCCTCAATAATCCGCTCGTATAACGCAAGTGGCTTCTGTGTCGGGAAACCGACCCGTTCAGAAGATTGCGCCCCTAATAGTAATTCAGTCTCAGCCCACAGATTACCGGGAGACACCCCGCGGTAGTCTCTGGCATAGGAACGACGCTGTAGTTTCCCATCCACTACTACGATGTTCCCCTTAGCGTATTCCTCCTCCATTCGTGGCCGACTCAGCCTCCACCCCGAAGCGTAAGGTGGGTCGATTCCCATGAATGTGTAGCAAAGATTCGGTCGCGCCCCCATTGATGGCTGACACCAAGCTGTCAGCTTCGTATGGTAGCGTTCGCCATTCTCATCAATCTTCGGATACCGACGCTTTAGCTCTTCGTCGTCGAAGTCCCTTATGATTCGAGGGTCAAATATGACTTCATCGCTCTTTGCATAGAATAGTAAGCAGTCAGCATTGTTGCCCCAACTGCTTGGCGCGTGCTGACTGCCCTTTGCCCCCGATTCGTTCCTACGCCACACGATTTGATTGCGAAACTGCTTTGCTTCAAATATCGCGTCTAGCAAGGCTTTGAGGTAGTGGCTCGCAGTAGAGTCGCAGTGCAAATACAGGCTCCCGTCTGGTCTCAGAACGCGGTGCATCTCAAGTAGGCGAACAGCCATGAAGCATAGGAACGCCGCCATGTCGTCCCCGTAGACACGCTTTGCAGTGCTGATGACCAACCACACTTCGGGATGGCCGCTCTGGATCTCCAACAACCAGTCGTCATGAATATCGTCGCGCCATGACCATCGGTCTTGAAAGCTCGCACCATCCGCTAATGTATCTGGCGTGGCGTGAAAGTCCTTTGACTTGTTGAACGGGGGATCTGTCGCTATCAGGTGGATAGTCTCGGAGTTTATCCCACGGAGAACGTCAAGATTGTCATAGTGGAACAGTGTTCTGTTTTCAAAGTTGGGGACTGCCACTTTATGCCGCCTCTGTCCTTCCGTTATTCAGGCGAGTGTGTTCTGGCCCAATCAGGTCTTCATATCGCAGTCGCTTACCAATCATGCCCTGCATGGATGTAGCTTACTTGGTCAACCGTGTCGGATTGGCGGCTGTTGTGCCTGCCATCGAACTCCGCAGTGTAGCGGTGAAGGTGTTTGTCGCTCATGTGGTGATAGACCCCGATGATCCCGCGCTTGAGATTCGACCAGTGGCTTTCCATTGTGTTGGTATGAGCGTCGCCCCTGACATATTCCCCCTCACTGTGGCGGACCGCCTCATGGTTCGGCAGGTCGCGGTATGCTGCGTGGTCGTCCGTATAGACCATCGCGTCCGGCTCTATCCGGTCGTAGATGAAGTCCTCAAGCGTCTCGCGCTTTGTATCGGGAACCGGAGAGGTCGAGACCTGGTTGGTTTCACGGTCCACCACACCAGCTACTGGCGTTTTGCCAATTGTTCCGCGCCCAGCCCGGCGTCTCTTATCCGAGTGCTTGTTCTTTTCGAGACCACCAACAAAGGTCTCATCAACCTCAACAGGCCCGCCGAATAAAGGGTCGTCGGACTCCCATGCCTGACGGATGCGATGTGCGAGATGCCACGCCGCCTTCTGCGTGATGTTCAAGTCACGATGGAGCTTCATAGAGCTTATGCCCTTCAGGTTCGTGGTTATCAGGTAGGCACCAAGTGCCCATTTACTGAGTGGTAGATTGCTACCCTGCATGACGGTTCCAGTCTTGAGACTGAAGTCTTTGCGGCAATCGCGGCACCTGAAAGGCTGAGGCTTGCGCGTACGGCGTTCCTGAATGTTCGTGCTCCCGCAGACCACACAAGCCACTCCATCGGGCCAACGGGCTTCTATGAACATCCGCTCGACCGTTTCCTCGTTTGCATATGTCTGAACGGCTTCGACGAGGCCAATGCCCCTGCGGTGAGCCTGTCCCGGTGCGTTCCGTGTCATTACCTAACTCCCTATCTTTATGGGTAACATACTACCGGAAATAGGGGTATCCCGCAAGTGGGTAAGATTCGATATAATTCCCCAACATAATCACATTGGAGGGCTGGACGGAAGTGATGTACGCCGCGATGGAGGTGCACCCACTGGCGTGGCTGTACTTCGTCAGCTTTGTCATTGTGGGCACCTTCGTCGTGATTAATCTTTTTATCGCGATCATCATCAACAACCTGGACGAGGCTAAGCTGGAGAGGCTGCAAGAGATAGAGGCTCCGGTATCAAGGGAAGAGCTCATTCGGGAAATTCGCGCCACCCAAGACGCCCTTCAGCGACTGGAAGCGCGCATGGACGTGGACAACGATGGTGAGCAAAAATAGGGCTCCAAAGCGAGGGTCAGCGTGAGTGTCGGGACGTCCATGGAACAGCGCTCAAATGGGTCGGCCGCGAATATAGTCCGACCATTCACTCCCCAAGTCGTGCGCGGTGAAGGGCCGTGTGGATGGACCCTTCGGGGTGAAGGGTGGTCCGAAACAGGGTGACAGCTTCCACCTCGAAGCGGACCCGATCGTGACTTACAGCGAAGACCGTCTCGAAGAGCCGTCGTCGGTCGGCCCTGGTGACCCTGTCGCGAATCCTGGCCAGGGTGATGTGCGGATTGAAACGGCGCCTATCGCGCCTGAACCCGACGCTAGATAACTCGCTTTCAACATTTTCGTGCAAGTCTCTCAGGCTGCTCATATCCCCATCTACGCCAACCCATAACACCGTCGCAGAGGCCGTATTGGGGAAGGCTCCCACAGCGTCGAGGGCCAGTTCGAAAGGCTGGGATTGGGCCACAGCAGCACGAATTGATGAGATGACGCGAGGGATCGCATCGGATTCCACGTCACCCAGGAAACGGAGTGTGAGGTGAATTCCCTCGGGCCGGACCGCTCGGACGCCCTGGGTACCCGTCTTCTCCACGGCCGATATGAGCCGACCTGCCTCAATCCTAGCGGCGTCGGACAGCTCGACGGCGATGAAGCTGCGAATCCGGCTGTCGCTCAAGTTACGAGATATTTCCTTAGCCTACGATACCAGGTGACCAATTCATCCATTGAATAGACTGCATTGGCAGGACTGGGGTTGGGTACCACAAACACGCGGGACTCACCTATCGCGGTGGGCTGCACTCCAAGTTGAACGTCCGGCACGGTGTCTTCAGCATACTTCAGGTAGTTTCGATAGGCGGTGACACCGTGGAAGCAGACCGTACGGGGAGCAAATCCCTCGAGCATTGCTCGGAGGACCGGCGCCCACTTGCGGAAGTCCGCAGCGCGCAGGTCGGAAGCGCCACGAGATGGTCGCTTCACAACGTCGGTGAAGCCTATGCCCTGTTCCAGCGCGAGGTAGTCGGTATCTGATGTCAAAGGGGGATCGAACAGTCCAGCCTGGGTAACTGCGGGCCAGAAGCGGTTACGCGGTTGAGCGAAGTAGTGGCCGAGTCGAACGGAGGACAACCCGGGGTTGAGGCCAACCAGCACGAGGTCGAGGCCTTCTTTCAGGTAGTCAGGAAGTGTATCCAGCGCAGTCAATCCAGACCGCCAATCCATCGGATGATCGCATCCCCGATCTCATCCGGAGAGTCTTCCTGCACAAAGTGTACTCCCTTCACCGTGACCTCAGTCTGATTGGGCCACGTGCGGCAGAAATCGCGTTGACTTCCAGTCAGTATGGCTCCGGGTTCGGCGTTGACGAATAGTTTGGGCACTTGGGACCCAGACAGCCACGCAGAGTATTCATCGACTATGCTGACGACGTCGGCCGGCTGACCGTTCAAAGGAATCTCGCGGGGCCAGGTGAGGGTCGGACGCCGGGACTCGCCAGTCTCCAGGAAAGGTCTTCGATAGACGTCCATCTCCTGCTCGGTCAGATCACGAATGATGCTGCCGGGCAGCACGCGCTCCACGAAGAGGTTACCCTCCAATATCATGGACTCGCCGGATCCGGACCTGAATCCCTGGAATATCCGACTTGCCGCCGAAGGCCATTGGCCCCAGCTAAGACTCTGGACGATTGCTTCCATGTACACGACACCTGCGATCCGATCACGATGTCGGTTAGCCCAGTGAAACCCCAACGCCGACCCCCAGTCGTGTCCGACCAGTATGACCTTGTCTTCAAGGCCGACCTCATCGAACCAGGCGTCGAGGTATCGGGAGTGGTCGACGAACCTGTACGAGCCGGAAGGCGCCCTGCCCGACCGCCCCATTCCGACCAGATCGGGAGCGAGACACCGAGCGGCATCCCTGACGTGAGTCACGATGTTTCGCCACAGGTAAGAGCTGGTGGGATTGCCGTGGAGGAATACGACCGGACGGCCTGTTCCAGTAACGACGTAGGACATCTGCGTGTCCAAGACCTGAACACGTCTGCGGGGGTGTGGATCAAAGGGTAACATTGGCATAGGTGACCTCTGCGACATTAATAGCGAGGGCAACTTTAGCAGATTAGATCACCTGCTATACTCGAATTCGATGCCAGAGGAGGTCCTTAGATTGGGGACATTTAGCTTGGAAATTCAGATTGGGGACTCAGCACGAGAACGATGGGTATCAGTGGAAGCGCTTGTGGACACGGGAGCGACCATGACATCGGTACCTGCGTCCATTCTTAACGGTCTGGATGTCGAGCCTGTTGACAGGAAGCGATTCAGATTTGCTCAAGGTGAAGTGAGAGCTATGGAGACCGGGTACACTTGGGTGAGATTTGCGGGCCAGGAGGTTCTGACACAAGTGCTATTCAACGAAGAGGGAGCGCCCCCACTGCTGGGAGCGTTGGCGTTGGAGAATGCGTTCATGGGAGTAGACCCAGTCGGACAGCGGCTGATTCCTGTCCAGGGTCTAATGATGGGGACGGAGGCTAGGCGGTGACACAGCCGTTCTCAGGGGAGCCCCTAGTCGGCGAAGTGTATCCTGACTCGCTCGACGAACAGCTCCACGCCATCGAGATGGACGCGTCGGTGCGTCGATACAGGGAATCTCGCGAAAGGCTGGCAGAGATTTACCCTTACAGGCCCCTGTACCACTTCTCATCGCCCGAGAACTATATGAACGACCCCAACGGGCTGTGCCAGTGGCAGGGTCGATACCACATGTTCTTCCAGTTCAGGCCAACGGGGGTCGATCGCGTTCACTGGGGTCATACCGTCAGCGACGACCTCATCCACTGGCGCGATCTGCCGATGGCGTTGTACCCGGACGTGGAGAGGGACTGCTTCAGCGGCCAGACCCTGGTCGAGCCAGACCGTGTGATCGCGATCTACCACGGGACTCAGGCTGGGAACGCGATTGCGACGGCGTCCGATCCCCTGCTACTGAACTGGGCGAAGCACCCCAACAATCCGGTTATTCCGGGCACCAATCAAGGGACGGGTGACGGCGGGTACCGTGTCTTCGACCCATGTATCTGGAAAGAGGACGACGGCTACTACTCTATTTCGGGAACATTCCAGGACGGTGACCGTGGGTTGGACGCGGTTGGCGTTGACCACCTGTTCAGATCCAGGGATCTCGCTGAGTGGGAGTACATGGGACCGTTGATGGAGGACGCCTTCTTCGCCGAACCGGGGGAGGACGCCGCAGTGCCCAACTTCTGGCCCATCGGGAACGGAAGGCACATGCTTCTGCTATTCAGTCACAAGCGGGCCGGGCGGTACTACATAGGGAAGTACGACCCGGATACGCATCGCTTCAAGCCGGAGAGCCACGGACGGATGAACTACGGACCGTGGGTTGTCGGGAGCCTGCACGCTCCGTCCGCAACGATAGACGACTCCGGCCGGTACCTGGGAATCTTCAACCTGCACAAAGGCAGGGAAACCGACGAGACCGACGAGATGATGACCCTGCCACGACATTACTGGCTCGACTCGGATAACACGCTGAAGATGGCGCCGGTGAATGAGGTTGAGTCGCTGAGGTCGGGCCATCGCTCGGTGGGGACTATGGAAATACCGGCCAACGGGGAAGTTGTGCTGGACGACATCGGGGGCAAGGCGATCGAGCTTCGTGCGACCATCGATCCAAGTGCAACGCGAGAAGTAGGTCTCTATGTACTCAGGTCGCCCAACGGCGCGGAGCGTACGCGCATCTCGCTGTACCCGAACGATCATCGGCGCTTCGATACCAGTTCACTTCAGGTAGACGTCTCGGAGTCATCTGTAAGAGACGACGTCTGGGCACGTTCATCCGAGATTGGACCGATAGCATTGAAGCAGGACGAAATGCTTGATCTGAGGGTGTTCATCGACCGGAGCGTGATCGAGGTGTTCGCCAACGACAGACAGTGCCTGACAGTGCGGGTTTATCCGGAGCGTGAAGACAGCCGGGGAGTGTCGCTTTTCGCGAGAGGAGGCGATGCCAAGTTGGTCACTCTGGACTGTTGGCAAATGCGCAGCATTTGGCCTGAACTAGCACATCTGGAAGGCAATTGACTATCGCCCACTTCTGCAATAATCTCTCCTAAACCCAGCCATTTCCGAAAAGCGAGGTAGCACGATGGTAGTAAGCACAAGGACAGACACCGGTCTGATCGCTCACCTTCTTCGGCGGGCAGCTTTCGGTGGAACACGGGATGAGATCGACGCATGGGCTGAGAGAGGCTACGAGGCCGCTGTTGACGAGCTCATCAATCCCTCGGAGTCGGGGTGGCCGGAGGTGTTTCTCGCCAGGCGCTTTCACTTCGAACAGTCGGGGATGTTAACTCCTCAGGGCGGCCCTGCTCATTGGCTGTACCGGATGATTACGACGAAGGCCCCGCTTCAGGAGAAGGTCGCGCTGTTCTGGCACGGTATCTTCGCCACGGGCTACCCGAAGGTGATCCATGGCAAGGCCCTGTCCGACCAGATAAGGATGTTCAGACACCACGGCATGGGCCGTCTGGACACGCTGCTGCTGGAGCTTGCGAAGGATCCGGCAATGATCGTGTGGCTGGACAACCAGGACAACCATAAGGGATCGATCAACGAAAACTGGGGAAGGGAGCTTCTCGAACTGTTCTCGATGGGAGTTGGGAACTACTCGGAGGAAGACATCAAGGAGTGCGCACGGGCGTTCACGGGCTGGACCCTCGGTAACACCGAGTACATGGTGCTGCGCTCCATGCGAGACTCGGACTGGCCGTATGGCCGCATCTCGTGGCACTTCGAGTACAGGGCGGACGATCACGACGACGATGAGAAGACTTTCCTGGGACACACGGGCAACCTGAACGGTGAAGATATCATCAGGATCATATGCGAGCAGGAAGCGACCGCGCGATTCATAGCCAGGCACATGTACCACTTCTTCATTGCCGATGAGCCACCGGTGCCGTCGTGGCCGTACACGCCTCCGAGGAACCCTGAAGCAATCGACATCTTGTCACAGGCATACTTCGATAGCGACCACAGCATCGAAGCCATGGTGGAGACGCTGCTCAACTCAGATTTCTTCAAGGATGAGGACGTCAGGTACGAAAAGGTGAAGGGCCCGGCCGAGTTCGTGACAGGAGTGCTGAGGCTGACGGGCGAGTTCGACCGGCCGAGACGGGAAATCCTCGACAGATACTTCCAGACCAACTTCATGGGCCAGATGCTAACGAACCCGCCAAGTGTAGAGGGCTGGCATCAGGGAGTGGAGTGGATCGATACAGGGACGTTGATCGAGAGGATCAACTTCGCGTCCGAACAGCTAGGTGACGAGACCAAGCCGGGCGTCCGTGCGATGGTGGACTCCATAGTTGAAGCTGACCCGGACCCCTTAGCGGACCACCTGGTCGATCTGTGTCTCGAGCACCTGGGCAATGTCTCGATCTCGGAAGAGACGCGCAAAATTGTCAGGAAGCGCGCCGAGATGGGAGATCATTCGCGTGAAAAGGTAGTCAGTATGCTTAGGTTGACCGCGGCGACCCACGACTTCCAGCGGGCCTGATCGGTAAGGTGCACTTCCCCCTAAAATAGGGCGTCGACACATTTCGACAGGGCAGAGAAATTCCCTAGAGGCAAATGAACCCGGAGGCAATTGCATTGGTAGCCGGTGCAGCACAGACACAGTTCAAAGTATTGGAATACAGCCTGACTGTAGGCATGTCAGTGATGGAGGGACGAGGCTTCTACTACCCAGTGGACACGCTACCCACTTCTCATGGACGTCTCTACGTGGTCAACCGCTCAGTGGACGGCGTGGACCGAGGCGTGCGTGTAACGATGTGCGATGTCAACAGCGAGTACTACGGCACTTTCGGTGCTGCGGGCGATGGTGACGGCCAGTTCGTCCAAGCCTGCGGAATCGCCGAGGACAGCCAGGGAAGAGTTTACATCGCGGATGAGTACGCCAACCGAGTCTCGGTGTTCGACCTTGACGGCAATTTTCTGACCAACTGGGGAACGACCGGCAGCGCAGAGGGTCAACTTGATGGACCTTCGAGCCTAGCTATAGGCGACAACGCCACTGTATACGTCTCCGACACGCACAACCACCGAGTCCAGCGGTTTACTGCCAGCGGGCTGTCAATAGACAGCTTCGGCTCACACGGAACAGGCGATGGCGAATTCGATCTGCCATGGGGTCTGACAGTGGCGGCTGACGGCGACGTGTATGTGGCAGACTGGGGCAATGACAGGGTGCAGCGGTTTACAGCGTCCGGCGAATACGTTGCGACCTATGGCAGCTCCGGGCGGGGCAGCGGCGAGTTGAGAAGACCTTCCAGCGTCGCAGTTGATGTGAGTGGGCTGGTCTATGTCGCCGACTGGGGAAACGAGAGAGTGCAGGTGTTCGGTCCGGATGGAGAGTTTGTCCAGTTGCTAAGGGGACAGGCCACTGAATCGGAGTGGGCTAAGATCTTCTTCAACGTGAACAAGGAGGAAGCCGCGGCGAGGGTCCGCGCCGATCTCGAACCTGACATAGACCTGTTCGACCCGGATGACCCGCACGAGGAGTCCTCCCACATTGAAAAGCTGTTCTGGTCGCCCGTATCGGTGAAGTTGGACAGCGAAGGACGGCTCTACGTGACTGAGAGCAACCGCCACCGGATCCAGATCTACCAGCGAGCGTCGTAGTAGTCGCCAATCCGTGTCACAAGCCAGTATCTATGACGCCGCAGTAATCGGTGGCGGCCCGGGCGGCAGCACTGCCGCCGCGCTGCTTGCACGAAGGGGCTTCCGAGTAGCCCTGTTGGAGCGCGAGCGCTTCCCACGTCCCCATGTCGGAGAGTCGCTGCTGCCCGCCTCGATGCCCGTGCTGGAAGAGTTGGGCGTTCTCGGCCAGGTCGAGGAGGCAGGCTTTCCAAAGAAGTGGGGGGCAACCATGTTCTGGGGTCGGGAGCCCGAGCCCTGGAGCTGGTACTTCAAAGAGACCAACCGTTCCTACCCACACGCGTACCAGGTATGGCGCCCTACCTTCGATAAGATACTGCTGGACAACGCGCGCTCAGCCGGAGTGCATGTTTGTGAGGGGTACACTGTTACAGGCGTTGAGGTCGACACCGTACGCGATAAGTTGCTGACCTACCGTTCGGATGGCGGATCCACGGGAACGATCAAAGCTGACTGGATCGTCGATGCGAGTGGGCAGTCCGCCATGCTCAGCCGAAATCTTGGACTACGCCAGTGGGACGAGCGCTTTCGGAACATGGCAGTGTATGGCTACTTCAATGGGTCCGAGAGGCTGCCTTCTCCTAACGAGAGCAACATCTTCATCGAGTCATATCCCGATGGATGGGTCTGGAACATTCCGCTGTGCGGTGATCTGAGCAGTGTCGGGGTCGTAGTCGACTCTGAGCAAGGTGCGGCTGGGATCGCGAAGCACGGAGTTGGCGGATACTTCCGCTGGCAGCTTGGGTCTGCCCCTCGCAGCCGAGAAATGCTGTCTAGCGCGCGCCTTACGGAAGGGCCATTTGTCGTCAAAGACTGGTCGTACACATCACGCAAGACGGTCGGTGATGGGTGGATTCTCGTAGGCGACGCCGCTTGCTTCGTCGATCCTCTGTTCTCGTCAGGTGTGCACCTGGCAATGATGTCGGCGGTAATGGCTGCCGCTTACATTGACGCAGCCCGGAGTGACCCGTCCATACGCAGCCCGGCGGCAGATATCTTTCAGGAGCTGTACCACAAGGAGTACAGCCACTTCAGAGAACTGGCAGCCCTTTTCTATGCGAGCAATAGGACTGTCGAGTCGTACTTCTGGGAAAGTCGTCGAATTCTCGGGGCATCGGATGATGAGGGCGCGCGCGCGTCTTTTATACGTGCCGTTGCCGGACAGTCTGTGCGAGGGTACGAGCGCGCGGTGCTGGAGCGCGGGTCCCTGCCGGATGCTTTCAGGAACTCGATACGCACGCTGGAGTCGGAGCGCCTGGAGAGGGCCACCCACTTCGACGCGTGCACAAGTCTCTATGCAGTACCTCGTCTGACCGGAAACATCGCTGTCGAACGCAGGCCGATTTTTGCTGACGGGGAGTTCCAGTGGAGCGCGGTGCTCGCCAGCTCGCAGAGGCCGGAGGGAATTGCGGTCAGCCCACTCGTGGCCGCCATGATCTCGGAAATCGATGGTAGCCGGAGCGTGGATGAGATTATTCGAAGGATTGCCTCAAACGTGTCCCAACCCACAGATGGTGACGGATTAAGCCGGGCAGTCCTCAGCGCTCTCAGGATCCTGGCTGTAGATGGCCTGATAGAGTGCAAGGGCCCCGGTATCATACTCTGACAGCGTCGGACGAGACCTGTCCGGAAGATGGCACCTGTTACAATTGGCCGTGGAGTTAATTCACGCCATTGCACCAATCACACTGCCCTGAGTCCGAGTGCGCGCGAGCTGCCGAGTTAGAAGAGTTGCGCGCGTCCGCATTAAGTCTTCTGGACTTCGACGAGATACGCCTTCGGCTTGCCGATCAGACGACGTTTCACGAAGCACGAAGGCTCGCCCTGGAGATACAGCCGTCATTTGATCCAGTCGAGATTGGACTACTCCAGGACGAGACAGCCGACGCGTGCGCCCTGCTCGAAGAGATCGGAGACCTGAGTCTCGATTCGGACTCGGACACGACGGAGTCGGTGACGCGGACCGGACTGGGCGGCGTTCTGAGTGGTGTCGAGCTGCTGGCCGTCGCCGACTCGCTGGAAGTGCATCGAAGGGCGCGGAGCTCGATATCCAGAGCCGAACGAGTAGCTCCAATAATGGCGGAGATGGCCGGACTGATCCCTGATCTCAGGGAGTTGCGACGCCAGATTCGCTCGAAAATCAATATCCGCGGAGACGTGTCGGACGACGCGACTCCATCTCTCAGGGCGCTGCGCGGTCAGGTCCGAGCGGCATACGAGCACGTTAACGAAGCTCTGCAACGGTTCATTAACTCCAACACCGGCAGGGAGGCGCTCCAGGAGCCGATCATATCGGTCCGGGGCGACAGGTTCGTTGTGCCGGTGAGGGCCGATAGACGACACCGAGTGTCCGGGATCGTCCATGACGCTTCGAACACCGGGGCGACGGTCTTCGTGGAGCCTTTCACGACGGTTGAACTCTGCAACGAGTGGCGGGAGCTTGCGCTAGAAGAGGAGCGAGAGGTCAACCGTGTGCTGCGAGACCTCTCAAGTCTTGTCGGCGCCGTTGCCGGCGACATCAGGAGCGCCAACCAGACTACGGCTATGCTGGACCTCGCGCTCGCCCGCGCCCGATACAGCCGCCGGCTGGACGCGGTCACCCCAGCTTCGGCCGGCTCCGGACAGCGCCTGAGACTGATCCGCGCCAGGCATCCTCTGCTGGGCAGCGACGCTGTGCCGCTGACCACGCACATAGGGCCCGACTGGTCGGCGCTCGTGATAACCGGACCCAACACAGGCGGTAAGACGGTCGCGATGAAGACGGTGGGGCTGGCGGCGCTGATGCACCAGTCTGGACTTCGTGTGCCTGCCGAGGAGGGCAGCGCGCTGCCGGTGTTCGATGGCGTATTCGCCGACATCGGCGATCAGCAGAGCATATCGGACTCTGTCTCAACGTTCGGATCGCACATCCAGAACGTTGTGAAGATCCTGCGTCACGCAAGTTCAGAGTCGCTGGTGCTGCTGGATGAGATTGGAACCAGCACAGACCCTGAAGAGGGGTCGGCTTTGGCAAAAGCGGTGATCTCGCATCTCGCGCACAAAGGCGCAGCTACAATTGTGACCACTCACCACAGGACTGTCGCCGCGTTCGCAGACGGATCGGGCGACATGATGAACGCGAGTTTCCAGCTCGATCCGGAAACGCTCAGGCCGACGTATGAGATGACCATAGGAGCCCCTGGCAGGAGCTATGCGATGGCGGTCGCGGAGCGTCTGGGAATACCGAGCCAAATCCTGGACGAAGCGCGGAGCATGATGGAGCCGCAGCACCTACTGTTCGAAGACTGGCTGAACGAGCTTCAACGGGAACGTCAGCAGCTTCAGACGAGCGTCGAGCAGACGGCTGTAGCCAAGGCCGAAGTGGAGTCGCTGCGGCAGGAGCTAGAGCGACAGGTCGACTTCCTGGTAAGTCACAGAGACGACATGATTGAGGCTGCGCGAAGGAGCGTCATCCAGCGATTCCGTGAGATTAGCCGGCGGCTCGATGGCGCCGAGGCGTCGTTGCGATGGGCAGTGCCAACGATTGCAGGTGGCGGACCTCCGCCGACACTCGACCGAGTAGAGAGGATTCGGCGCGATTTGGCATCGGTCGAGATTCCGGTGTCAGTACCGACCCAACGACCGCAGCCTGTGTCTCGCCCCCTCGCGGAAGGCGACACGGTATTCATCCGTGGCATGAACCTCACAGGACGAATAGTGGAGTTTCACCGGCAGAGCGACGAGGTTGAAGTCAGCATCGGCCGCGTGCGCGTGAACGTCGATCTTCACAGGTTGTCGCGAGTGGACAACGAGCTGGAAGAAGAAGCGGACGCCGACACACCTCGCGTGACAACCGATCTCGCCCCGCCGTTGGAGAGCGCCGAGCTGGACCTGCGAGGGATGCGTGCGGCGGACGCCCAGGTCAGCCTGGACGAGTTCCTCGACCGTGCCATCCGCGACGGAGTGTCAAAGTTGCGGGTGATCCACGGACGCGGAACTGGAGTGCTGAGGAACGTGGTGCGCGATCACCTTCGTTACCACCGGGCCGTGAGCGACTTCGGCCCAGAACCGAGGGAACACGGCGGGAATGGGGCGACCTGGGTCCAGATGGCATGAACGGAACAGACCGAGCGGATTGACGTGTCCCTGATTCAAGTTGCCATCTCCCTCGGCATCCTGATAGGTGTGGCGTGCGCGGACCCGGACGGAGCGCAAGGTCCCGCGATCGAGATTGACGGCTCAAGGTTTGACGTGGAGATTGCGGCGACGCCCGACGAGCGTCGGCGCGGACTGTCCGGGCGAGAGAGCCTGCCTGACTTGTCGGGTATGCTGTTCGTGTTCGAGTCGACCAGGGTTCCGGGCTTCTGGATGACAGAGATGCTGATCCCGCTGGACTTCATTTGGATAGGAGATGAGTGCAGCGTGGTTGATTTGCACACGAATGTGCCCCCACCGGCACTGGGCACATCTTCCGGCTCCCTTCCTACCTACCGTCCAGGAAGCCCCGTTAGGTACGTGCTAGAGATCAACGCGGGAAAGGTAGGCGAACTCGGGATCGAAGTCGGAGACCGTGTGATCTTTCAAGATATCGCCGAACTGGGGGGCTCCTGCAGATGAGCGATCAAACGCTCAGGATAATCTTCATGGGTACGCCGGATTTTGCAGTCCCGACGCTCGATGCTCTGTTGCATCGGGGTCACGATGTAGTGGGCGTGTTCACTCAGCCGGACCGACCAGCCGGGAGAGGACGACGGCTTAAGCCATCTCCGGTGAAGACGTTCTCGGCACAACATGATCTTCCAGTGTTTCAGCCGGCCTCGCTGAGAAGGGACCCGGACGCCTGTGCCCTCATCGCCGATCTGGAGCCGGACGTTATTGTGGTGGCGGCCTACGGTCTTTTTCTTCCCAGCATCGTGCTCGACACGCCCAGGCATGGATGCCTGAACATACATCCGTCGCTGCTGCCCAGGCGCCGCGGACCCTCACCGGTCATCTCTACTATCCTGGATGGGGACGAAACTGGGGGTGTGACCATCATGCTCCTTGATGAGGGCATGGATACCGGGCCAGTGCTGGCGCAGGAGAAGACGCATATCGGCCGGGATGAGACCGCAGACGCGCTGACTCACCGGCTGTTCGGGCTCGGTGCTGAGCTGCTGGTTGAGACGCTGGTTAGGTGGGTACAGGGCGAGATCGCCCCTTCTGTCCAAGAAGACGAAGAAGCCACGATAACGAGGCTGCTGAGTCGTGAGGACGGTCGATTGGACTGGTGCGAGTCAGCGGAGGCCATCGAACGCCGAATTCGGGCGTTCACGCCGTGGCCGGGCACTTTCACAACATGGGGCGGCAGAACTCTGAAGCTCGTGAGAGGACGTTTGGCGTCCGCGTCCGTAGAGTTTGTGCCCGGAACGGTGTCAGCGTCAGTGGGGGACAGTATTGTCGTTGCGACGGGGTCGGGGGCTCTGGAACTGCTGGAGATACAGTTAGAAGGTCGTGCTAAGGCAAGGGCTTCCGACTTCGCGCGAGGTCAGCGCGATTTCATCGGGTCCGTTCTCGGACACTGTTGTTACAATTCAGAAACACGCGATAGCCAAAAGAGGAGCGTATAAATGGAAAAAGCGCTGGCTGGAGTGAAGATAGTTGACTTGAGTCGTGTGCAGGCGGGACCGTCCTGCGCTCAGCTTCTGGGCTTCCTTGGAGCTGATGTCATCAAGGTCGAAGATACCACCGGCGGCGACAGCACACGCTGGGAGCTCGCCGCACGGTCCGACCAGGACAGCGTGTACTTCACGATCTTCAACGGAAACAAGCGAGCCATAACGCTGAATCTGAAGACAGAGAGAGGCCAGCAGATATTCACCAGACTGGTCGAGTGGGGGGACGTGGTTTTGGAGAACTTCTCCAAGAGCGTGATGGAACGCCTGGGATTCGGATACGAACGACTCAAGGAGATCAACCCACAGGTGATCTACGCTACGATCAAGGGTTTCGGCACATGGGGGCCGTACTCAGACTACAAGTCGTACGAGATAGCTGCACAGGCGACGGCGGGACTTATGGCCGTTACGGGTTACCCGGACGGTCCGCCGATGTCCGTGGGAGTCGGTGCTGGAGACTCCGGAACGGGACTCCACATGGCAATAGGCATTCTGGCGGCACTTCGGCAGCGGGACAACACCGGAGAGGGGCAGAAGGTCGAGGTATCGATGCAGGACGGGGTGCTGAATCTCATGCGAATCAGCATGATCCACCCTCTCGGCAGGGGCGAATGGGGCGGACGGACGGGCACGAGGGGATGGAGCGGCGTTCCGCAGGTGTTCAGGTGCGCTCCTGGCGGACCCGACGACTACGTGATGATCCATATTCGGGGGCCGATGCTAGAGTTGGTTCTCGCGCTGATCGGTCGTGAGGACCTGCTTACTGACGAACGCTTCACAGAGGCCGAGTACCAGGGTCAGCACGCGGACGAGATACTGGCCGTAATCGAGGAGTGGACAATGCAGCGCTCCAAGATGGAGGCTTTCAAGACGCTTGCTGCAGCCGGCGCCTGGTGCGGGCCGGTGTTCACTCCACTCGAAGTGTTGGAGAACGAACACCTTGAAGAGCGAGAAATGCTGGTTACCGTCGAGGACTCGGAAAGAGGCGACTACCGGATGATCGGCTGCCCTGTAAAGCTCGAGAAGTCGCCGGTCACGGTAGAGGCAGCGCCACTGTACTCGGAGCATACTGACGAGATTCTTACCGATATGCTGGGCGTGTCGTCAGAGGAGCTTCCGGCGCTGCGTGAGCAGGGAGTGATCGTCTAGGTCGTCACTCGCTCCTTTATCTCGTTGAGGACCGATATGGTCTCGTCGATCAGACCGGCCATGATGTCTGCGGCGGGGCGTGCCTCGTTCACCATTCCGGCGCCTTGACCAGCAGGGTTGAATACCAGATCGTACCGCTTGGCCTTCCCCGCGGCCTGGTTGAACCCTGACATGAGAACGCCCTGGAGAGGCATACCTAGCGGTTCCAGCCCTGACTCGGCCCATGCCTGTACGATCGGCCCCTGGTACTGGCGCGCGGTCTTTCCGGTATAGGACCTGGAGATTATGAAGTCCTCAGAGCTCCCGCGGATGATGGACTGCTGCTGAGGCTCGTAAATGCCGCACTCCCTGGCGGCGAGAAACGCTGTGCCAAGCCAAGCTCCTTCGGCTCCCAGGGCGAGGGCGGCAGCGATGCCACGTCCGTTGGCGATGCCTCCTGCCGCTACGACCGGCTTGGGGGAGACAGCGTCGACGATCTGCGGTACCAGTGGCATCGTTGCGATTCGCCCGGTATGTCCTCCTGCCTCGGTCCCCTGCGCCACCACGATGTCCACTCCGGCCGCGATCTGGCGCTCCGCGTTGCGGACGCTGCCGGCTAGCCCCATGACCTTCACGCCCTTGGCGTGGGCCTGCGGGACCATCCATCCGGGATCGCCCAGCGCGGCGGCGAAGACGTCAACGTCCTCCCCCAGGATCATGTCCACCTGGCTCCTGGCAAGCGCGATCCCCGTCTCCTTCGGAGGCGGGGGCGGCTCGACGCGGTCGAGACCAAATTCTGCCATGAGAGTATCGACAAACTCGGCGTGCCTGGGGTACTGCCTTCGGACAGCGTCCAGCTCGGATTCCTGCTGTCCCTGCCTGCTGTCCCGCTCGACGCTCCCGGTAATCACTGGCAGGAGGAGATCGACGCCGAAAGGCTTGTCGGTCAGTTCGCGCACCTTGCGGATGCGCTGCCGAAGTTCATCCACCTGTATACCCGATCCGCCCATGACACCCAGGCCACCCGCGTTGGATACGGCGGCGACAAGCTCGGGGGGCGTCCACCTGCCCCCCATTCCGGCAAGGCAGATGGGATACTCAATCTCCAGGTAGTCGCAAAGTGACGTCTTGAGGATTGGACGGGACATGTTTCGCTCCCTGATTGTGCGAGTTCAGCGGAATTGTAGGTTTGAATTCTGAAGAGTGTCAATCCAGCGGGATCTGCCGTTCAGATCTCCCTATATCTGGCCATGCGGTACGTCGCGAGGACTCCAGAGACGACGTTGGCGGCTTCCGCCGACGATACGAGCACTGTTAAGGCGCCACTGGTGACGGACATCTTTTGGGGAATCCCCATCAGCGAGTTCGACATCAACGACACCACAGTCAGGCTGGACAGTAAGAACGCTTTTGATGTCGTCGGCTCCGATGCCATCAAGCTGATTCCCATCGGATCAGGACCATTCACCATGGGCGAGTGGGTCCCGAACAGCCACGGCGAAGTCCACGCCGTTCCCGACCACTGGATAGAGCCGCCCCACATCGGCATGTTCCGCGTCGTGCAGGCGCCTGAGATCACCACTCGTATGGCGATGATGCAGACCGGCGACGCCGACATCGGATCGATTGACTTCGGAAGGCTCAGAGAGCTTGAGAGCAAGGGCCTTAGGTTCATCACCACCATGTCCGACAAAGACACGATGACCTTGAGCGCGATCTGGCCCGGCAACCTCTGGACTGACGTGAATGCCAAGACCGAAGAGGCGCTTGAGCCCTGGTTGTCTCCTGTGTACTCAGAGGACTATGCCTGGATCGGCTGCCCCTGGGAAGACAAGTGCGACTACACTGACAGCGACAATCCCGCTGGGATGAGCGACATGGAGCAGGCTCGCCTGGTACGCTGGGGGCTTTCCCACGCCATCGACCGGCAGGGAATCGTGGACGTCCTTCAGGCAGGGCTGGGTACTCCCATCTACCTTGAGCTGATGGGTCCGAAGTTCCCTGGATGGCGTCCTGACCGCACGGTCACGGCGGCCATGGTCAAGGCCGCGCACGAGAAGTACGGCGACAGCGACGTTCTTGGTGCGGGCACAAGCTGGATTGAGTACGGCGAGTACGATGGCGCTGCTGAGCCCAGCTAGGAGTGGCCATGGGAGATCCCGACTGACAAGGCTGAGGCTGAGCGTCTGCTTGACCTCGCCGGATTCCCGAGGGGTTCTGACGGCATCCGTTTCGCGATCAAGATGAACAAGTACGCCTGCGAGACCCGAGACGTCTGCCTCGAGCAGGCCGATGCGGTCGCCGCTGACTGGGAGGCAATCGGCGTCAGAACCGAGCTGCTGACCGAGGAATACGGCGGTGTGGTGGTGCCTCGCATGAGAGACCGCACCCAGGCGTACCCGGTGGTCAAGAACTGCTCGGTTGAGACGGCGAACTACCCGTTCGACTGGCCTCCGCCGCCTTCTGACAGCACGTTCAGCCGCCCGGCCTGGGGCTGCGCGTTCGAGAGCAAGTTCCTCGACTACATGTACATCAACATCAACGGTGAGAGGAACAAGCAGGCGCGTGAGGACCTCCACCTCGACATGGTTGACTACTACTACTGGCAGCTCTACAGCGGTCTGGTACAGCCGCCGCGTGGAGTCGCCGCCAACCCCGAGACCGTTGAGTCGTGGAACTCTCGCTCCACAGCGGGCGGTTTCTGGGGCAGGCCTCAGCACATAGTGCCGGCCAACCAGTAGAAAACAAGTAAGCCCGGAGCGTGGGACGAGAGGCGAGAGCCTCCCAACCCACGCTCCAACACCGTCAAAATCGTCCCCGCACGGAAGAGGCATCCTTGAGCCGTGCGGTTAATCGCAACGGCACCAGGCTACTTGAGATTAGCGAGGATTCGACCTATCCATGGGTAGATTTCTAGCCAGAAGAGCCCTCTCCATATTCATCTCCATTATTGGGGCGACCGTGGTCATATTCATTCTGACCCGGCTCGGTCCCGACCCGACGATCCTCTACATCGGGGATGCGCAGGTGGAGCTCACCGAGGAGCAGATCATGGAGATCAAGAGGCACATGGGGCTGGACAAGCCCCTGCCGCTGCAGTACACGATCTGGGTGTGGAATCTCATCCGGTACGAGTAGGGCTTAGTCAACGTGCAGATGACCCAGATCGAACGTGACCTCCTGGGAATGCGGGACTACCCGCCGGTGGTCAGCCAGTTCAGAACCGTCTGGATGTTCCTGCGACGCTGGCCGGTGATACCCATGGCCGTGTTGGCCACGCTCATATTCTGCGGAGTCTTTGCGCAGGTGCTGGCCACCCATGATCCCTACTCCGGCAGTATCCGAAGCCGGCAGCAGCCCCCGCCCTGGGTGCCAAATAGCATGGTTTCCGACGTGCTGATAGTGAACGAGGAGGTCCGTTCGGAACACCTCCTCGGCACCGACCATACAGGCAGGGACGTATTCTCGCGCATGTTGTTCGGCGCACGAATATCGCTGATAGTGGCTGCAATAGCGCTGCTCAGCGGATTCGTAACCGGCACTACGCTTGGCATTGTCAGCGGCTATTCCGGCGGCTGGATCGACGAAGTAATAACCAGGATTGTGGACATTTGGCAGGCGCTTCCGTTCCTGATGGTTGCGCTTGTGTGCGTGTTGCTGTTCGGCCAGAGCACAGTACTGCTGTTGTGCCTGATGGTCGCGCCGACGACGTGGGGCAGCATGGTGTCCGAGGTCAGGGGCTACCTGGAAACGGCGTGGTGGCCGACAGTGCTGCCCGGGGTCGCGATCTTCATGGTCGTGATGTCGCTCAACTTTACGGGCGACTGGCTGCGGGACAGGCTCGACCCGAGGCTGCGACAGTTGGTGGACTAGAGACCGAATCTGGTCAGTATTCACCTTCTTTTCTGTCTGATGACACGTCACCTCTTGGCGCACGCTACCCTGGTTGACGTTTCCTTTCTTTGGACATGTGTCCATAACGTATCTATACTGTGCCCACGAACGAGTATTGTGAGGAGACTATGGTTGGTCAGTCAGCGGAATACGATGTGATTATCGTGGGCGCCGGGAACGCCGCACTGTGCGCGGCACTCGCTGCGCGTGACGTGGGTGCGTCGGTCGTGGTGCTGGAGAAGGCACCTCCGAGTGAGCAGGGCGGAAACTGCCCGTACACCGGAGGCGGTTTCAGGTTCGTCCACGATGGCATAGAAGACCTTCGTGGGATGCTGCCCGACCTGACCGACTCTGAGGTCGGCAGAATCAGCATGGCCCCCTACACCGCCAATAATTTCCGCGAGCACTTCGCGGCAGTGACGAAGGGCGATTCCGATCCCGCACTAATCGAGACGCTGATCGCAAACTCGCGTCCAACAGTGGAGTGGATGTTCCACAAGGGCGTGAGGTGGGAGTTGTCCGCTAGCTCGGCGCGCATCGAAGGCGCGCCTTCGGTCATCCCCAACAGCGTCGGTATGAGCGCGTGGGAGTCCGGTCCTGGCCTGGTCCGGATGTTGACTACCGCGTGCCGACGCGCGAGCGTAACGATTCTGTACGAGACGGCAATGACAAAATTGCTCACGAGCGATGACGGAGCGGTTTTCGGCGTTGAGGCGAGGGATCGCGACGGAGTACATGAGCTTCACTCGAACGGCGTCGTGCTCGCCTGTGGCGGGTTCGAGGCCAGTCCCGATATGCGTGGTGAGCACATAGGAGACGGCTGGGAGCGGGCCCGCGTGCGCGGCTCGGCCCATAACACTGGCGACGGCATACGAGTGGCACTCGATATCGGCGCCCAGGGCACCGGTCAATGGGACGGATGTCACGCTACTCCAATCGACGTGGATGCGCCGGCGACCGGCGACCTCCAGGTAACCGACATCATGCCCCGACGGTCATACCCGATTGGAGTAACTGTCAATACGGACGGGCTCCGATTTATCGACGAGGGCGCCAGTTTCGCCGAGCAGACCTTCGTGGACATGGGCCATGCGGTCCTGAGCCAGACCGACGGTATCGCCCACCAGATATTCGACTCCAGGGCACAGGCGCATCTCGAGGGTCGGTACACGAGCGCCCGGCGTGTTGAAGCAGACTCAGTCGCGGGTCTGGCGGAGAAGCTCGGAGTGGACTCCGAAGCGCTGGAGCGGACAATCGAAGAGTTCAACGCGTCTGCGCACGAAGCCGAGTACGAGCCTAGAACTCTGGACGGTCGCTCGACGAGCGGACTGAATCCTCCCAAGAGCAACTGGGCGATAAAGCTCGACCGACAGCCCTACTTCGCATTCACGGTCACGGGCGGGATAACCTACACATACGGCGGACTCAAGATCGACACAGGCGCGCGGGTCCTGAATACGGATGGCCAGCCCATTCCGGGCCTGTTCGCGGCCGGGATAGTCGTGGGCGGGATATTCGTCCACGGCAGCTTGAGGGCCGCGGGCCTGATGCACGGAGCAGTCTATGGCAGAATTGCCGGAACTGCAGCCGCGGGAGGGTCTTGCACGTAGCCAAAGGCGGCGTCCAGACTCGGAAAGCCGTCTATAATACTCAAACACTCTTGGCAGGCGAGATGCGCAATCGGCCATCTGTCCAGCTGCAAGGGAGAGGGCATGAGCCAACAGACGGTTGACGTGACTCGCTTCCAGGAGTTCGCACACGGGCTCAGGGACAGTATTCAACGAGTAATTGTCGGTAAGTCGAGCGTAATCGATCTGGCGATAATCGCGGTGGTCTGCAAAGGTCATGTTCTGGTGGAGGATGTCCCGGGAATCGGGAAGACCACCATGGCAAAAGCGCTGGCGCAATCGCTGGGATGCACGTTCAATCGTATCCAGTTCACACCGGACCTGATGCCGACGGACGTTCTGGGCGTGAACTTCTACAATCAAAAGTCTGGGGACTTCGAGTTCAGGGCAGGGCCAATCTTCAGCCAGGTTATTCTGGCGGACGAGATCAACCGCGCCACCCCCAGGACTCAGTCTGCCCTCCTGGAGGCCATGCAGGAGAGGCAGGCAACGGTGGACGGGCTGACGCGCCGCCTAGACGAGCCGTTCCTTGTGCTGGCGACCCAGAATCCGATCGAGCTCGAAGGGACTTTTCCGCTCCCCGAAGCGCAGCTCGATAGATTCATGGTCCGCATCAAGCTCGGATACCCGACGCGGGAGGAGGAGTCTGACATCCTCCTGAGGTTCGAACGCGACACCGTGCTTCCTGACCTGGACCCTGTGACCGGCTCGGAAGAGCTACGAGAGATGCAGGAGGCGGTCACGTCAATCAGGGTGGACGACATCGTACGGGACTACATAGTTGCGATCGTACAGTCCACTCGTAACAACGACGGGCTTACACTGGGCGCCAGTCCACGCGCCGCGCTGTCGCTGTATAAGACAGCGCAGGCCCATGCCGCGCTAGATGGCAGAGACTTCGTCACTCCCGACGATGTGAAACGGCTTGCGGAGTGCGTCTTGGCGCATCGCCTGATACTGACGTCTAACTCCCGCCTGAGAGGGCGTACACCCGAGAACATCATTGCCGAGATACTGAACCTGGTCCCCGTACCCATCGAGAGGTAGCGGCCTTGTTCAACCGATTCTGGCATGACATCTGGATAGTGATGTTTGTGCTGCTCGTTTTCATCGGCATATTCTCGGGACAGGCGCTGGTGATCGGTCTCGGAGTCATGGGACTCTTGGTTGCGCTGGTCTCGTGGCTATGGAATCGGCTCTCGCTGGAGGATGTCCACTACGAGCGGGAAATCCAACAGACGCGAGTGTTCAGGGGAGAAGAGACAAAGCTGACCATATCCCTGACAAACAGGAAGCCAGTCCCTCTGGGAAAGCTAGACCTGGAGGACGAGTTCCCTGAAGAGATCGAAATCCTCGGCGCGGAAGTGACTCCCAGCTCCAATCCCAAGTCGATGATATTGCGACTACACACTTCGATGTCCTGGTACGAACGCATAAAGTGGGAGTACACCATCAGATGTCACACCAGGGGCTTCTACAGGTTCGGGCCGGCACGCATGGAAAGCGGTGACCTGTTCGGGTTCTTCGAGAGCGAATCAGTCCTGAGAGGCAACGACTACCTGCTAGTTTACCCCAGAGTTGTTCCACTGCACGATCTCGGTCTGCCAGCGCTTAGACCCTTGGGCGAAATGCGGGGTGGAATTGAGATATTCCAAGACCTGTCCCGACCATCGGGGCTTCGGGAGTATCAGATCGGCGACCCGCTGAAAACCGTCGACTGGAAGGCCACGGCCAGAAGGCAACAGCTCCAGGTACGTACGTTCGAGCCCAGTTCGACCTTTACGGTTATTCTGATCGTTGCTGTCGAGACATCAGAGAGGCCATGGGAGGGATACTCTCCGACCAATCTGGAGCGAGTCATTACTGCGTCGGCGTCAATCGCCAGCTACGCGGCGGAGCGACAGTATAACTTAGGGCTGTTTTCCAACGGAGTCCCGATTCTGACCGACCGACCCATGAAGGTAGAAGCCGCGAGTACGCCGGAGCAACTGACGATAATTCTCGAGGCGCTCGCAACAATCAGGCCACTACCGATCGGGCCGATGGCTGGTCAGCTGGAGGTGCACCTCAGACAGTTTCCCACGGGCTCCACGCTGGTGATGATCGCGGCGATTCTGTCGGACGAACTCGTAGATAGCGTCTCCAACCTGCGGCGACAAGGGTACAGGGTGGTTGTCGTATTTGTCGGAGACTCCGAACCGCCGGAGATGCCCCAAGGCGTACTGACGCACGACCTCAGAAGATTCTTCGAGAACATGGAGATGGCGGGTGAGTTCAGCCCAAGATAGAATCGTACTGCTGTCCGCGGTCGTGGTCGAGAGTGTGTGGATTTACGCCGCACTGTCAATGCTGTCGCTGATGATGCTACCGGGAGGAAGTCCGATCTCCTGGGTAGCGGCACTCTCGATCACGCTGGTATCGTATGCGACAGCCCGGGCACTGTCTCTCATCATCATGCCTGCCTGGATGCCGCACCTGGTGGAGATGACACTTGGCGCGCTCACAACGTACCTGGTGCTGGGCACACAGATCCAGTCAGCGGGGCAGTGGCTGGACATTGGCTGGTTATCGACCGTCTTCGCACCGGACAGATCGGACCTCTACATCCGCCTGTGTGTAATCGGCGGTTTTGCCTCTATCCTCTTCTGGCTGAGAGGTGGCAGACTGGCCACAACCGAGTTCCCGGTTGAACACCTATCGTTTACCTTCAGACTCGGACTGATCGTGATGTCAGTCGCCGCAGTCGTGGACATCTTCAACTCAGCAAACCTGAGAGTCTTCGAGCTCATGTTCGTGTTCTTCGCAGCGGGACTGGCCGGTCTGGGTACCGGCCACATTCTGCCCTCGACGCGGCGGGCACTTACGCAACGTACCTGGGTACGAATAATAGGTTCGATCGTGGGAGTGATCGTACTATTCGGCTTCGTGTTCAGCCTACTACAGCACGGACTGCTTTCGTTCGTAGCAACTCCCCTGAAGTTCATCATAGACGGAATCGCCAAGGTGATCTTCTTCGTGTTCATAGTGCCACTGGTTTTCGTCCTGGAATTCGTAATTTCGGCCATTTTCAGTTTGTTGCTAAGATTCGCCGGCGAGCCACCCGAAGCTGAACAGGAGATGCAGATCGGCCCCCAGGACTTCATGGAGCAGTTCATGAGGGAGGCGGAACCTTCGGAACCATCCCTATGGCTCCAAGTGTTGGCCGGGGTTGCCATAGCATTACTGGTGGGAGCAGCGCTATTCGTATTGGCCAGAGCATACCGACGAAACCTTCGCTGGCGACGAGTCGATGAAGAAGGAGATCGTGCATCTCTGTCCGACGAGTTCGATCCGGCCACGGACCTGGCCAGGCTGCTGTTCGGACTGCTGCCAGGGCGATTCAGAAGGCGCAAGGTGGACAACCATCTCAGGCTTCCAGAAGATGAGCAGAACATCGTCGACGTGTTCAGTATCTACTTTGGTATGCTGACCATCGCAGAGTCGAGAGGAGAGCAGCGCAGCCCAGCCCAGACCCCCGGTGAACTCAGGAGGCCCCTCAGCAGGGTACTTCCAGAACGGCTCGTGGAGATGGCGACCACGGCATTCAATCGCGCATGTTACGGCCGGCGGTCAGCAACAAGGGAGCAAATTGCTGAAATGCAGCAGCTTCTTGAACAGGCGGACAACAAGAAATGACCACTGACCTCCTGATTTGGCAGGTTGGAGTGCTGACCGCAGTCTCATTCGCCGTGGGGATACTCGGGGGATTCGTGGGGCTGGCACTCGGGACCATGCGTCTTCCGGCAATGCTTCTGATTGGAATGAGCGCTCCGATCGCCGGAGGAACCAACATACTGGTGTCCAGCCTTGCCTCACTGAGCGGAGCTATACGGCACTTCAGGGAGGGCCGCGTGGACCGGCGCATTGTGCTGGTAATGGGTATCCCCGCTTTTGCTGGGGCATTCATAGGAGGGTTCATCAGCGACTTCGTCTCCGAACGACTGCTTATCGGCGCTGCCGGCGCCCTGGTCTTCTGGCAGGGCATTGAGTTCCTAATTCTGGTGCGAAACAGGCGACGCTCTGGCGGCCCGCACATGTTCGGGTCGGACCTGGAAGGAGCGGCGGGAGAGTTCACTCGCAACCGCGTGTCACTCGAGGCCGGAATCGGTCTGGGCGTGGGAATCCTGGGCGGCGCGGTCGGCCTGATTCTCGGAAGCATCCGCCTGCCCGCCTTAATCCGGGTACTGCGTATCGACCCGCGCATCGCAGCTGGATCGAACCTGTTCATCGGATTCTTCATGGGGTCGCTGGGTTGGGTCGGACACGCTACCAGGGGGCAGGTTGACTATACCCTGCTGATCGCGATGGGAGCAGCGGCGATGGCGGGCAGCTACCTTGGTGCAAGGCTGACTGGCCGCGTCCAACTAAACACCCTGATTCTCACAATGGGCGCAGTTCTGATAGTCGTCGGCGTGCTGCTGGTCTGGCGGGGAGTTGTGGGCTAGGGAGGTCTAAAGAGCCCTCCCGACGAGCACTCCCGCTGCCGCCGCGATGAGTCCCAGGCAGATACTGCCGACTATATTCAGGGATGCCCGCGTCAACTCGCCCGATTCCGCAAGCTGGACTGACGCGACGGTCAGGGTCGAGAACGTCGTGTACGATCCCAAGAACCCGACTGCGACGAGGGTCCTAGCTGACGACGGCCAACCAAAGACGTCAGACGCGGCTACGAAGACTCCCAGCAGAAACGACCCAGTGACGTTGATAAGCAAGATGCCCAGCACGGTAGGACCAAGAGCAGCCACAACTGCCCTGTCGAGCGCGTAGCGCGAGACCGCACCAAGTGCACCGCCTACGGCTACGAGTAACCAGGGCATATACTACGTGACGTTACCGAGCGGTGGAGTAACAGTGGCTAGTCCATTGTCCACCGCCTCAATCAACTCTTCGACAGCGTGGCAAAGGCGCCGGAAAGACCGAGACTTGCTCTGAACAAGTTTAAGGTCGATGTAGTAGGTTAGGTCTGCTTGGTCTTCAGTTGGCTTGTAACTGCGTCCCATAGGCATTCGTCCGCTGAGCCATTCTTTAGCTCCCCTTATCTCTTCGACATTTGCGGGTGCTACAACCGATTCGTGCAATCCTAGTTTGTCCCTAATTCCCCTACCTTGCAATTCTGACAACGTAGAGTAGATATGAACCACGTCTCGTATTCGCTGTTAGGGCATACAATTGAAACTGGTACATCAAGATTGAGATTGCGGGCTCTTTCAGAGAGTGAAACAGCCATCTCCCTAGGACAGGAACCTGTATCGGTATCACGCATCACAAGAATCGCATTACATTCTCGATTCCTTGCTAGCAGGAGTAGATTCTCAAATGTCTTGATCAGGTGACCTGAATTCTTTGCGCGAACAGGCTTAGGAATGTTGAAGTCATATCTGCCGTGCAATTCACCAGATACCCTGCGGAGCAAAGCCGGTACCGAGTCAAGTTCACCCTTGCCCTCGACAATTGCGATGATACTTCGAGGCCAATTCGTCATCCTTCCAGATCAAGCCTTAGTCCCTCCATACTGTGCAATTCACCTGCGGAGAACAGGTGCTTGCGAACCGTTTCCGCTTGTTCTCGGGACACTTGCCCAACTTCTGTGATGCCGTTCATCATCTGAACAACACGTAGATCCACAGTCTTGAACTGGTCAATCAGGTCAGGGCTGTGAGTCGTCAGCAAAACCTGTGACGGCTCAGAAGCCTCCTTGAAGTTGTCTGCGAGCGCCTCCAATGCTCCGGGATGTACAAACAGCTCGGGTTCCTCTATCCCTATCAAAGGCGGAACTGGGTACGGAGGGAGCCTTGAATATCGCCTTTGATTGAGGGCAGCTAGCAGTCCGAGAATGTAAACCGTGCCATCGGACTCCTGAGTCAGGTCAAACCAGCTAGTAGATTCTCGACATGATGGAACCGAGTGTTTCAATTCAACAACTAGGAATCCGCCCGCAGTCTCAACACGGAAGTCGGACACGGTAGGAATCAGTGCGATCAGCGACTTTACTAGGCGCTGCTTGGTCTCCTCATCATTCATTTGAATTTCTCGCAGTACAGACGCGAGATTGTTGCCATTGGGCGCTAGTGGAGAGGGGCTTAGGATTCTCTGAGGTCGTCTAGCAATATTGGGAACTATCTGGTAGAAGCGCAATTGGCGTAGACTTGCCTCAAGTTCACGCAAACCGCTTGAGAGGATCAAAGTGCAATCACCAAGAGCCCGTACCCTTGGATTGAAACGTACCATCCTACGCAAGTCGGAGAGTGCCAGGTTAGTCGAATCAAAATGACTGTCTTGGTCGGAAACCTGATCCAAGTTCTCACTTAAGAAGTCGGGAGCGACGATGTTTCCTTCTTCGATCCGAAAGTGGACTGGAGCACTTCCATCGCCAAGACGAGTCACCTCTCCCCACTCGCGTGCAACCGCAACACCTCCATCAGGCCCCGTAGACATTACAAAGCTGTAAACGATGGAATGTCGAGGAACTGTTACTTCCAAACCAATTTCAATATTTGGAAGTTCTACTTCACTTTGTCGGCAAGCCAACGCCTCTAGACCATGTCGTCTCGTGACAGCAAAATCTAAGTCCCGACGAACTGCATCGCTCACGAACCTCAGCACGTCCATTAGGTTGCTCTTCCCAGACGCGTTCTGACCGACGAGCATGGTCAACAGTCCAAGGTCAAGCTCAACATCACGAATACTGCGGAAGTTCTTCACCCGTAGCTTGGTGATTTGGAAACGCTGGTCCGGGCCCTTTTCATCCATCATAGTTTCCGCCCCGACTCAAACCAGGCCGAGCTCCCGAATTTCGTCGAATGCCTGCTCGTAGGCGCCGATGGTGTGAGCGATGTCGTCTTCAGTGTGGGCAGCGGTCAGGATGAAGCGGTTCCCCGCCTGGACACCGTTGTTCAATAGGGACAGGGTCAACTGACGGACACGCTCCGGCTCCATGGCCTGGGCCATCTCTTCATGAGAGAGGATACAGTACTCTCTGTCACACTCGTGGTCCAAACCGAGGCGCAGGAACATCAACGAAGCGATTCCGGTCACGCAGCCCGGAATTTCGAGCCGTCCGAGTACGTCGTTCAGGCCGTCCTTGAGCTGTGCCGCGCGTAGGTTGGCGGTGTCGTTGATGGGTTCGGTGCCAACGATCTTGAGGGCCGCTATGCCGGCCGCTGCCGAGATCGGATTGGCGTTGAACGTGCCATTGTGGGCGATGCGGCTGTTGCGATTGTACTCGGCGTCCCCTGGCCTGCCCTCGATCATATTTATGATATCTGCCCTGCCCGTAACGGCTCCGCCCGGGAGACCGCCACCGAGAATCTTCGCGAGAGTAGTGAGATCGGGCCGTATCCCGAAGTACTCCTGGGCTCCACCCCTCGAGGTCCTGAATCCGGTGACGACTTCGTCGAAAATGAGAATCACGCCGTATCGCTCTGTGACCTCACGAAGCTGTGTCAGGAACTCAGGCAGAATCGGCTCCAGTCCCATGTGGGCGCCGGTCGGCTCCAGTATTACGGCGGCAATGTCGTCGTTTTCCTGAAGGGTCTTTTCGAATATCTCAATGTCGTTCGGGGGCAGGACGATCATGGTGCTGAGCGTCTCCTGCGGGATGCCGCCGATTCCCTCCGTTCCGGCGACCAGGTAATCGCTCCAGCCGTGGAAGTGGTCCTCGAACTTAATGACCTTGGACTTGCCTGTGTAGGCGCGTGCCATCCGAATGGCCATCATGTCGGCTTCGGTGCCAGAGCTGTGGAAGCGGACTTTCTCGGCACTCGGAATCAGTTCTTTGACCCAGTTGCCCCACTCGATCTCCACCTCGGTTGAGCCGGAGAAGTGAGTGCCCATAGCCATCTGGTCCTGGACTGCCTGGACTACCTCCTGGCGAGAATGGCCAAGGATGAGCGCCCCGTGGCCGGGGAAGTAATCCAGAATGCGGTTGCCGTCGACGTCGTACTTTGCCGCGCCCTCGGCGTGTGTGTAATAGAGCTGGAACGGGTCCTGGCGACGTGCATCGTGGGTCACGCCATCGGGGAACAGCGATCTGGCCGAGTCGTGCAACTCAGCGGACTTGGAGTGAAGATCGAAGAAACTGCGCTCTATGTGGGTCGTCACGTGAACTTGCCTCCGGGTTCATGGATTAGCGTTGGGCTCAAGTGTATTATATCCTGTGAGTTCACTGTGCATTCTACCAGAGACCAGACGTCGGAAAGGGCAGGCGCAATCGGGCGCAAGTCTTACTCGTGGGCGCTGTGGATTTGCGTGGGCGCAGCACTGGGCGGTCTGGGAGTCGCGATCGGCGCGGCAGGAACCCATGTCCTCGAAGGCCGAATCGATTCAGATGCCTTAGACACACTCGAGACGTCCGTCCGGTTCCAGATGTACCATGCACTCGCCCTGATCGCGCTGGGAGCAATTGCGGCAGTGTGGGAAGCAAGGCTCGTGACCGTCGCGGGGGTGCTACTGTCGATAGGCACAGTGATTTTCTGCGGCAGCCTGTACATACTGGCGCTGCTGGACATACGAGTATTCGGCGCGGTTGCCCCGGTGGGAGGGCTGAGTCTGATAGCGGGCTGGGCGGTACTGGCGGTCGGAGCCGGAATCCGATTTCTTCATCGGGTGAGATGAAAGTAGTCTTGGGCCAGATTGCTGTCGCCTAGCTGTAAAGGCTAAGCGCCATCAAGTGCTATCATATCCGGCGGAAACAGTCCGGGAGGTAGACTCTGTTGGCTCCGATGGCCCTGTCGAACATCAAGGTCCTCGACTTTACTCAGCTCATTGCGGGGGCCTACTGTACAAAGTTGCTCGCGGACTATGGAGCGGACGTCATCAAGGTCGAAAGGCCTGGCTCGGGAGATGGCGCCCGTAGCCTGGGGCCGTTTCCCAAGGACGAGCCTCACCTTGAAAAGAGCGGGACATTCCTCCATCTCAATACCAACAAGAGGTCTGTAACGCTCGACCTCAAGACCACTCAGGGCCAGCGCATCGCGGGCGATCTTGCGTCCCAGGTTGACGCTGTCGTCGAGAGCTTTCGACCGGGGACAATGGACCGTTTCGGCCTCGGATACGAGGCACTGTCCGAACTGAATCCGGCGCTGACGTTCACTTCCGTTTCGAACTTCGGACAATCCGGGCCATATCGAGACTGGCGCGGCTCGGAGATCATCTTCTACGGAATGGGGGGTGAACTGTATTCTACGGGAGTCGCTGAGAAGGAGCCGTTGAAGCTCGGTGGGACGGTGGGCCTGTATCAGTCCGGAGTGATGGCGGCGTTCGCCACGCTTGGCGCTGTGCTAGCGTCCAAGGCCGAGGGTATAGGACAGCATGTTGACATATCACTGATGGAGGTACAGGCCGGGTCGATTGACCGACGAATGAGTATGATGCTCGCCTACCAGTACAAC
>DAOUHG010000045.1:0-2644 GCA_034428835.1 Dehalococcoidia bacterium | reverse complement strand
GCCATCGTCGCGCTGGTCTGGTTCATTGTCCGATGGAGAGCGCGACGCCGGACAGAGGGCCGTGAGAGATTGGAGGCCGAAGCGGCGGCAACCGAGGACGTCACTGCAGAAGTAGGATGACGACTCGGCACTTCACTGTGCGAACGACGTGAAAGTTCTCTGCGGTTGCGTCTTGAGTTGAGTGGACTGCGGTCCTGATGAACAATTGGTAATTGATTAGCGGAGGCGGAGAGGTGGGGAAACGGCACTCGCCCCTCGCGCCCGCAGGACCAGGGGCCAGCACCCCCTACCGCCGGCCGCTACGAGCCGAACCCTTACCGGTCCTCCAGAGGCGCGCCGGCAGTGTATATCTCCGTTGATGACGCCACTATCGACGGATCGGGCGCATGGGCCACGGACTCGTCTTTCCCCTCGTAGTCGAGCAGGTGAAGGACGTGTCTGATGGCATTGATCCTGGCACGCCTCTTGTCGTCAGACTTGATGATCGTCCATGGGGCAGCTTCGGTATCAGTTAGCAGGAACATGGCCTCTTTGGCCTCGGTGTACTCCTCCCACTTATCCTTGGATCGCAAGTCCACCGCACTCACCTTCCACTGTTTGAGCGGATCGTTTGAGCGGCTGTCGAACCGCCTGAGTTGCTCCCTTCGACTGACGGAGAAGTAAAGCTTTACCAGGTGTATTCCGCTGTCCACGATCATTCGCTCCAACGCCGGCGCCTGCCGGATGAACAATCGGTAGTCCTGCTCTGAAGAGAAACCCAACACCCTCTCTACACCGGCGCGGTTGTACCAGGAGCGGTCGAACAGCACTATCTCCCCGGCCGTTGGAAAGTGTCTGACGTAGCGTTGGAAGTACCACTGTCCCAGCTCGACATCCGACGGCTTGTCCAGCGCGACAAGTTGCGCATGACGCGGGTTCCAATGCTCCATGAACTTCCTGATAGTCCCGCCCTTGCCTGCGGCGTCTCGCCCTTCGAACAGGATTATCACCCTCTCTCCCACGTCTCTGATCCAGTTCTGCAACTTGATCAGCTCAACCTGGAGCGGCCTGTTCAGAGCGTTGTATTCACGGTTGCGCATCCTGTGAGCGTACGGGTATAGATTCTCCCTGAAGTAACGGATGCGATTCTCCGCCCCGATGTGCGGCGGGTCTTCGATCGGCTCAGCGTTGGGAATTGTCCATTCCTCTATTTCTGGTATATCTGGCTCGGTCCCGTTGGTGGTAACAACTCCCTGGGGCCCAGGAAGAGGATCATCTGTGGTCACTTTCTTCTCAGTCATGGAATCACCACCTGTCACAATATGCTTCCCGCTATGTTACGACGGAATCCTCAGATTTTCCACAAATGGCCTCTCAAGGACTTCAACGAAGTGTTTGAGAGGTTGGGATGTTGGGGGAACACCGGTCCAGAGGAAGTTCAACAGATTGGGTAGGACCAACCTCAGGCCAGCAAACGGTCTGAGGTCACCGTCCACAGGCGGGCCTTTGATGTCACCCACGCTGGCGAGGTAAGTGGCTGACACTGTCGAAGCTCAGGATAAATGTCAGTGGAACTGACCAGCATAAATGTCACCTGTTTCGCCCTATTTATATTATGTCAACTGGGTCGCGCTGGAGAGGCTCAATCAGGAGTGTCGGCCCCTCAGAGTTATGGAAGTCGGGGTGGCTGCCCGGCTCTGTGGCAGTTCGCCCCTCACAGCCGCAACCCGTCGAGTCGTCCATGACTCTACCGAGGACTCTGGACTGATAGGACGGCGCCAATTGCCGTTTCACCCTGGGCCATCATCCAGTTCTCCCGCTTGCAGGACGGCTTTCAATCTCCGCAATGATCTACGTGCGTGTCCTGACGTGGATAGTTCATTGTGATAAACATCCCGAACAAAGCCCTCCCTGTCGATGACATAGGTAACCCTCGAGGCGCCCAGCCCAAACCTTCGCCTCACGTCATACAGTCGCGCCACACTTGCCGTTGAGTCGCTGACCAACGGAAACGTAACGTCCTGGGCCTCCCCGAATCTCTGCAGGCGTTCCACGCTGTCTGTGCTGATGCCGACTATCACGGTGTTGGTTAACGCGAACTGTTCCTGGAGTTTTACAAACTCCCTCGTCTCCAGGGTTCAACCGATGGTGAAAGCCCTGAGGAAAAAGTAGAGAACGACATTCGAACCCCGGCAGTCGGACAGGGGAAATTGGCCGCCGGATCCCTGCGGCGCGGTGAAATCGGGTGCAGTGGTTCCAAGCTCTAACATGTGATTCCCCTGACGCTTCAGCTCAGGACCCGAATTCATTCGCCTACTTGTATTATGTCGAGTAGGGCATGCTGAAGAGGCTGAATGGGGGTACCGGGTCTGAGAACTGACAGGCAGGCTTAGCCCCGGGCAATCGCAGAACGAAGCCCCCGGCCATCCGTCGCCAAGGCGCACGAACGCTCGGTGCAGGCGCCAGACAGCGCTCAGCCATGGTGGAGCAAAAGCCACCGTCTGCGGGGATCCGGGGTCAGGTGACCTCGTTCAGTTTCCCGGTCGCGCAGTCGTAGACGAAGCCACGCACATCGTCCTTATTGGGAATGAAGGGGCTTGCGTGGATTCGGGCCATCGACTGTCGCACGTCCCCCTCGAGATCGCCGAATGCCTCCAGCGCGAAG
>DAOUHG010000044.1:0-14649 GCA_034428835.1 Dehalococcoidia bacterium | reverse complement strand
GATGCCCTCTTCGACGGCCGCGCGTGTGGCCGAAAGGGCGTCCTCGACGCGGTTCTTCTTCTCTTTCAGCTCGACCTCGGTAGCGGCGCCCACCTTGATGATGGCGACACCGCCGGAGAGCTTGGCCAGGCGCTCCTGGAGCTTCTCGCGATCGAAGTCGGAAGTGGTCTCCTCGACCTGTGCCTTGATCTGGTTGATGCGGCCCGAGATATCGTTCTCGGAGCCTGCGCCGTCCACGAACGTGGTCTCTTCCTTGGAGGCGACGATTCGGCGGGCGCGACCCAGGTCTTCGACGGTGACCGAGTCTAGCTTGCGTCCCACTTCCTCGCTGATGACCTGGCCGCCGGTGAGGATGGCCATGTCTTCGAGCATTGCCTTGCGGCGGTCGCCAAAGCCGGGCGCCTTAATGGCGACGCAGTTGAGCGTGCCGCGCAGCTTGTTTACCACGAGCGTGGCCAGGGCCTCGCCCTCGATGTCCTCGGCTACTACTACGACGTTCTTGCCCACCTGGAGGATCTTCTCAAGGGCGGGGAGCACGTCCGCGACTGCCGAGATTTTCTTGTCGGTGATCAGGATGTGCGGGTCGTCGATGGACGCTTCCATCCTGTCCTGGTCGGTGATGAAGTAAGGGGAGATGTAACCGCGGTCGATCTGCATCCCCTCTACGAACTCCTGCTCGTAGGAGAGACCCTTGGACTCTTCGACTGTGATGACCCCGTCCTTGCCGACCTTCTCCATGACGTCGGCGATGAGCTCGCCCATCTCGTCGTCATGGGCCGAGAGCGACGCGACCTGTGCGATCTGCGTGCGACCCTCAACCGGCGTGGACATATCCTCGATCGCGTCCCGCATCGCTACGACGCTGCGCTCGATGCCGCGCTTGAGAGCCATTGGGTTGGCTCCGGCGGCGATGTTCTTGAATCCCTCGTGGATGATCGCCTGCGCGAGAACAGTGGCCGTGGTCGTGCCGTCGCCCGCCACGTCGTTGGTCTTGCTCGCGGCCTCTTTCAGAAGCTGGGCGCCCATGTTCTCGAACGGGTCCGCAAGCTCGATCTCCTTGGCGATCGTGACGCCGTCGGAGCAGACCTGGGGTGGGCCGAATTTCTTGTCCAGCACCACGTTTCGTCCGCGTGGGCCGAGGGTTACGCCGACAGTGTCGGCCATGATGTCAATACCGCGCTTCATCGCGGCTCTTGCTTCTTCGCTGAACTGAAGCTGTTTCGCCATACTGGTTCAGACCTCCTTAAAAGCCCAGATGAAAGGGGCTACTTCTTGAAGAGAATGTCGTCCTCACGAAGGACCAGGTACTCGACCTCGCCCTCCTTGTACTCGGTGCCCGCATACTTCGTATAGATGACGGTGTCACCGACCTCGACCTCCATCGGAACGCGCGTGCCGTCATCAGACAGCCGGCCTGGACCGATTGCGACCACGACGCCCTCCTGGGGCTTTTCCTTGGCTGTGTCCGGGATGTAGATGCCGCCGGCGGTCACCTGCTCTTCACCTTCCTGAGGTTCCACTACTACGCGGTTGCCCAGGGGTTTGAAGGTGACCTGTGTTTCAGTCGCCATACCTGATTCGACCTCCTGTATTGCTTGTTTCCTGCTATTTGTCTATTTCAGTTTTAGCAGTCTCGTGAGGAGACTGCTAAAACGAATGATAGCGAACCGTTTCTGAGAGTGTCAACGCCAATCCATAGGACGCGAGTCGTCCTCTCCGCCGCCGCTATTCATCGTTGACGCCCCCTGGAGGTCGACCCTATCATCGGTCTGTGAATGGACTGAGAGACAGCAGTCAGCCGGTTGACTTCATTCGGGCCGCCCGCGCCCTTTTCGTAGCGACGCGCCCGCTCCAGTGGAGCAAGAACCTGCTGGTGTTTCTCCCTCTGTTCTTCTCGGTCAACCAGGCGTGGAGCTTCGACGACTTCGATGGCGTGCTCGCGCTTGGGCTACGGTCCGTAGCAGCTTTCGTTATCTTCATAGGGTTGAGCGCGTCTGTATATCTTCTCAACGACTGCATTGATGTTGAGCGCGACAGAGCCCATCCCAGAAAGCGGCGCCGGCCCGTCGCGTCTGGGCGGCTTCCCGTCAAGGTGGCCCTGTCTTCAGCATCGGTCCTGACTGTTCTGGGGCTGGTCGCGGCCTTCCTGCTGCAGCCACTGTTCGGTGCGACGTGTCTCGCATACGTGGCGATCCAGAACGCCTATACAGTGCGCCTCAAGAGGGTTGTGCTCGTCGATGTATTCTGCGTTGCATCCGGCTTTGTCCTCCGGGTGATGGCGGGGGCCGCCGTGATAGAGGTTCCAGTGTCCGAGTGGCTCTACATCTGCTCAGGACTGGGGGCGCTGTTCATAGCCCTGTCGAAGCGGAGAAGCGAGCTCTCAGCCGCTGGCGAGTCGGCCCGGCGACAACGCGACTCGCTTGGCGCTTACACGATGCAGATGCTCGATCAGATGATTGGTGTCGTCGCGGCCTCGGCGCTGGTCTCCTATGCGCTATATACCTTCATCGCGGACAGTCTCCCGGACAACCATGCCATGATGTTGACGCTACCATTCGTTGCCTTTGGACTTCTCAGGTACATCTACCTCGTGCACACTCGCGACTCCGGCGAGAATCCGGAAGAGATGCTGACTTCGGATCTCCCTCTTGCCATCTCCGTGGTCCTGTGGGTAATCGTCTCCGCTGCGATCCTGCTGATGGCCGACTAGCTTCACCAGTAACTGGGAACGAGCAAGGACTCAGTGTGCTAAACTCCGCGAAATCCGCGCCGAGTGCCTGAACCTGGATTTATAGGAGTGAATCAATGGTCCCTCCCGACAGTGTCTTCGGTGTGATACCCACCTGGGCGGCAGTCTATCTACTTACAATCGGGATATTTGTCTCTGCGGGATTCGTTCTCTACCATCGAGTCTTCCGCCTGATTCTCCTGGGCAAGGACCCGGGTCGGTTCGACCAGCCAATGCGCCGCCTGCTCGGTGCGCTCCCGTACATTTTGGGTCAGCGTAAAGTCCTGCAAAGCGTCTCGCTCCGTGACCGAGCGGGCATCGCCCACTTCATCATCTTCTGGGGATTCCTCTCCTTCACGACCAGCTATGTCCTGTATATCTTTGGCGACGTGATCTGGCACGATTTCTCGGCGACGCTGCTGACGGACACTGGCGTGCGTGTGTTCACCGCCTATCTGGACATCCTGGCGCTGGTGTTCTTTGTTCTGCTGGTCTGGGCCGCAGTACGCAGGTGGGTTGTCAGACCAAACAGACTCAGCTTCGATCTCACCCAGAAAGGCGAGTCTGCGATCATCCTGCTTCTCATCGCGTTACTGATGCTCTTCACGCTGCTTACGGAGACGTTCTTCGTTGCGGCCGGAGGGACCGGCCCTCATGCCGACGCACTCATCGGACGCCCGATCGGTGAGGCGTTTGCCAGCGCCGGGATCGATGGCGACCTCGCCAACGGTCTCCACGGAGTCTTCTGGTGGCTCCATCTTGGCATCATCCTAGGATTCTCCCTGTACATACCGCTATCCAAGCACATGCACCTTGTCGCGGCCCCTATCAGCTTCGTCACCCGCAAACTAGAGCCACGAGGCACTCTCCCTACACCAGACCTCGAGGCCGCGCTCGACAACGAAGAGGCGCTCGGCGCCAGCCGCATCCAGGACTTCACCTGGAAAGAGCTGCTCGACGGCTACGCCTGTGCTGTGTGTGGAAGATGCACGGATAGCTGCCCTGCGAACATCACCGGCAAGATACTCTCTCCCATGCACATCGTCGAAAACATGAAGGAGCACGTCATCGAATTCGGCGACGGAGTCGCGTCAGGGGAGGACGAGCAGGAGTCCAAGCCGCTGATTGGCAACTGGGTCGAAGAGGAAGCGCTATGGGACTGCCTGACCTGCGGCGCCTGCGTCCAGGAGTGTCCTGTCGGCGTGGAGCATGTGGAATCGATCGTAGATATGCGCCGGTTCCTCGTCATGGAGCAGGCCTCGATGCCGGATACAGCGAAGGGCGCGCTCTTGAGCATGGAGCAGCGCGGGCATCCGTGGCGCGGCACCACCTACGCGCGGACCGACTGGGCCGAGGGGCTGGACGTCCCGACTCTCGCTGATCATCCCGACGCCGACATCCTGTTCTGGGTCGGATGCACCGCCGCGCTGGAACAGCGCAGTCAGAGCATCGCGAGGGCGATGGCTTCGATACTCAAGCGGGCGAGCGTGGACTTCGCAATCCTCGGCGACGAGGAGACGTGCACCGGCGACCCTGCGCGGCGCATGGGCAACGAGTACCTATACCAGATACTGGCCCAGCAGAACATCGAGACCATGAAGTCATACAACGTCAAGACCGTGGTCGCGATCTGCCCTCACTGTTTCAACACTATCAAGAACGAGTATCCCCACCTTGGCGGCGACTTCGAGGTCGTTCACTATACAGAGTTTGTCAACGGCCTGATCCAGCAGGGCCGCATCAGGCCCGTCGCAGAGATCAATGAGACCATCTCCTATCACGACTCATGCTATCTGGGCCGTCACAACGGCATATATGACGCGCCGAGAGAGATCGCGTCGGCCATTCCCGGAGTCGAGCTGGTTGAGATGACGCGCTGTCGCGAGAAAGGCTTCTGCTGCGGTGCGGGCGGTGGTCACATGTGGATCGAGGAGTCCAGAGGCCCTCGGATCAACCACGCCCGCACCGAACAGTTCTTCGAGACAGAGGCCGAGACAGTGGGCGTCTCATGTCCGTTCTGTCTCCAGATGTTCGAGGAGGGCATCGGGTCGCTCGGAGAGGACAATCGCAAGAAGGCCAAGGACCTTCTCGAAATCCTCGACGAGAGTCTTTCCGGCAAAGTATGATTTCCTACACCCGACAGGGTACGGGAGGCCGATCATGACGACCGCCAAGCTTGGGGTCAAGCTCACATATGAGGACTACTGCAACGCGCCGGAGGATGTCCGATACGAGTTGCTGGATGGAGAGCTGGTAGTCGTGCCGTCACCCAAGGAGATACACCAGCGGATTCAGCTTGCCATTGGCCTGGCGCTCGCCTTCTTTGTTCAGAATCATGCCTTGGGCAGGCTGTACTTCGCTCCGTTCGACGTACTGTTCACCGACAACGACGTTGCTCAACCCGACCTGATCTTCGTATCGAACGAGCGATCACACATCATCACAGAGGACAACATACAGGGAGCGCCCGATCTGCTCGTGGAGGTCCACTCCCCATCCACGGTAAATAGAGACAAGGGCTTCAAGCGTGACCTATACGAGCGGCACGGCGTTCTTGAGTACTGGATGGTCGATCCCTACGAGAAGACTGTCACTGTCCTGCTACTGGACGACGGTAAGTACGAGACCGCGGCTATCTACGGCGAGGGTCAGACAGTCGAGTCCTCTACGGTTGCGGGCTTCACTCTCGATCTGAACGACACGTTCTAGGGTCTCGGACAGCTACACTTACAGCACGCTCGCTTCCCGCAACCGCGCAGTTTCCTCTTGGGTCTGACCCAGTAGGTCGCTCAGGACTTCACCGGTGTGCTGCCCCAGAAGTGGGGGAGCGGTCACCTCGACAGGCGAGTCCTCAAGCTGCACCGGGCATCCCGGCATGGTGAACCGGCCGCGTACCGGGTGGTCGTAGCTGACGATCATCCCGCGCTCTTTTAGGTGTGGGTCGTTGTAGATGTCGTCGGCGTTGAAGCACATGCTGCACGGCACGCCAGCCTCGCCCAGAATACGCATGGCGTCTTGCTTGGTGTGCTGCATGGTCCATGCTTCGATGATGTCGTTGATCTCCTCGGCGGCCTCGGGGTGGTTGTTGGGGTCTGAGTAGATCGGGTCCTCGATCAGGTCGTCCCTGCCGATGGTTCTCAGCAGCGCCTGCCACATGCGCTGGCGACGCACGTTGGCGGTCATAAAGACGTAGTCGTCCGGGCCACCGGGCGCGCACTTGAACAGCCCCGAACCGGGCCTGCCGGGCCATCGCGAGCCGCCGCGTCGAGGAGGCGACTGGCCCGTGTCGGCATACGAGTTCATCCAGATGCGCGCGATGTTTACAACGGCGTCCTGCATCGACACCTCGACCTGCTGACCCTTGTCCGTGGTCTGACGCTGCCACAGCGCCGCGAGAATGCCTATCACCGCGTGCATCCCGGTGCCGGTGTCGCGCCGATTGTGATTCCTGGCCTCACCGGCGGCGTCTCTGACGATCCTGTGGCGGCCACAGCGCCGCCCGCCGCCTGAGCAACGGGATCGAAGCTCTTGTACTCGCTGTACGGGCCGTAGGTGCCGAACCCCTTGATGCGGGCCAGGATGATCCGCGGGTTGACCTCTTTGAGCTTGTCCCAGCCGATACCGAGGCGTTCGATAGCACCCGGCGCCATGTTCTCGGCGACAATGTCGCCCTGCTTCACCAGTTCGAAGAAGATGTTGCGGCCCTCTTCAGTCTTGAGGTTCAGGGTCACGCTCCGCTTGTTTGAGTTGAGGTTCATGAAGTACGAGGAGTCATGTCCCATGTCTGGCCCCATGACGTTCCTTCCAGGGTCGCCCCGCGTGGGCTCCTCCACTTTGATGACGTCGGCTCCCAGCCACGCCAGCATCTGAGTGCAAGACGTGCCCGCCTCGAACTGCGTTAGATCGATCACCCTTACACCGTTCAGCGCCTTGTCCATTACGGCCTCCCTATGATCTCGATTCGAGTACGGCTGCGAGCCAGTCGCGCAACTCCCCTGCAACTTCGTCTCGTCTCAACCCTGCGGCGACCGAAGCCTTCAGCATCCCAAGCGGGGTGCCGACGTCGAAGTGTTCCCCGCTGAACTCGTGCCCGTACACGCCCGGATGACCCATGTGAGCAGCGATCGCGTCGGTGAGCTGGATCTCGTTGAGCGCTCCCGGCTCGACGTTCTCAAGGGTATCGAAGATTTCCGGACCCAGCACGTACCGACCTATGATTGCCAGATTCGATGGCGCTTCCTCCAGCGGCGGCTTCTCCACCATTCCGACCAGCCTGTGATTGGTGACCGACTCTCCCTCCGGTGAGACGATGCCCAGGTTTGGGATGGCCTCGTCCGGGACGCGCTTGACCGCCAGCACGAACGATCCGGTGGACTCCCAGACGTCGATCATTGCGCTAATCGTCGGACGCTCGGCCCAGATGATGTCGTCGGGCAGGAAGACCGCAAACGGCTCGTCTCCGACGGCTTCGCGCGTCATCAGCACCGCGTGACCGAGCCCCCTCTGCTCGGTCTGCGTTACGCAAGTGATCCTGGCGAGGGAGGTGATTCGCTGTAGCTCCTCAACAGCGCTTGAGTTGCCCCGACCTGCTAGTGCGGCCTCCAACTCAGGCCACTCCTCGAAATACCTGGGGATGGCCTCCTGGTTGCGCGACACGACCAGGATGACCTCCTCGATGCCAGCCTGTGCCGCCTCATCTACGCAGAAGTGTATGGACGGCCGGTCGAACACCGGCAGGACGTTCTTTGGGACCGCCTTGGTGGCAGGAAGGAATCTCGTCCCGAACCCGGCCACCGGTATAACTGCCTTGCGGATCGACATGCCTCTCCTCGTTGTCTGAGGTCAGTTAGGCAGCGACTACCTGTCCGGTCCTGTACACACGTCTCAGGTCCGGAATGCTCACGTTGGCGAAGAATATGAACACAAGGAATGTCGCGCCGGTTACATAGAGTATCGGCGGCGCCGAGAATGCGTCCGCGATGAATCCGTATCCAAGGTTGGCGAATGCCATTATTCCCCCCGCGTGGAGGATGTAAAGGCTGGATATGCGACCCCTGAGCCTGTCCGGCGCGAGCGTCTGAACGTAGGTCGTCGTCAGCGCCATAAACACGGATTGCGCGCCGCCCATTACTGCGGAGACAACCACTGCCGGCGCGATGCTGGGACTGAACGCCAGCACGATGGGTATTATGCCGCTGATGATTCCTGTCCATAAGAGCCACCGACCCTTGTTGCGCTCACCCCTGACGCCCGCAATTAGTACGGTGGCAAACAGAGAGCCCAGGCCGAAACCCATCACCATGTACCCGAGGACCGAGCCGTCCACGGCCCCAAGCTCGTTTCTCGTAAACACCGGCAGAACCGAGTCGTACGACATGACGAGCGCGCAGTGGAACGCCACTAGCAGGATGAATATCGAGATCATGCGGTTGGTGTAGATGTACACAAGCCCGTCGATCATGCTGCGGGCTATGCCGTGCTGGGGAGTGGACTCCCCTGTGGAGCGTGTCTTCGTCATGGTCATGAATAGCGTGCCGACGGCCTGGAACACGGTGCTCAGCACGAGGACGCCCGTGACGCCAATCGAGTCGATCGCCAACAGTGGAGAGGCGACCAGCAGGCCGAAGAATCGTGCGCCATGCCGGGTTGCCGCGTTGAGAGTTATTGCGTTCAGCAAGTCTCTCTGCGGCACCTGGTTTGGGATCAGCGATGCTATTGCCGGCTCCTGTGTGGACCGCATCGTCCCGGATACGAAGGTCAGCAGCGAGAGGTGCCACAACTCAAGCACGTCTGCGAACGCCAGCATGGCCACGATTGCCGTTACAGCGCCATTTGCTATGAATGTGAATCTGGCAATCGATTGCCGGTCCAGCCGGTCGGCTATCAGGCCGGCAATTGGCGAGACGAGCAGGAAGGGCAGCATGGAGGCGAACGTGACGATGCCCACATCGCCGGACCTGTCCGACCTTTCGAGAACAAGCCACGAGATGGCGACGATGAAGGTCCACATGGCCGCGCCCGAGCACATATTCGCCAGCCAAGTGAACCGGTAGTCTTGATGCCTGAGAGCTGCCAGGTGAGGAATGTTCGCGGCTTGGCGAAGGTTGGGCAGCTTGTTGCGCGTCATCCTGAATTCCAGTTCATGAACGCGATTATAGCAGCGGTACTGGGCATGAGGTAGTGGGGCGGCGACTGTTGCGCGTCGCGTGGACTTTCTTGGCCTGCGGGATGTCTAACTGTTCTTGAACTGTGCCTTGTACCCCGTTTATGAACATTTCCGTAGGCATTTGGCAATTCCAACCTTTCATGGATCAGTAGTTGTGGCATACAATCCGCGATATCTGTTGAATATGCTCAACAGTATTGATGGGTCATTTGGACAGAGGCCAAACCTAGGCTGGCAACGGTTGGACATTCGATGCAATTCACTCCCAGCGAAAATACTGCCCACCTAAAGGAATCAATCGCAAGCTACCTGGAGTCTCAATACAGGATCTCTCATCCACTTGTATTCGATGAAAGATCGCACTTACTAAGACAACCCGGGGTGATAGCTCAGGATCCTTTCATTGAATCGACGCCCGCTTTCTCAACAGGAAGTTTTATCCGCGATCTTGAACAGCGAATGCCAGATACTGTTCCTGAAGGGCTGTCAGACCTTGTTCAGCACGGCGTACCGGTTGGCAGGTTCCCCCTCTACACTCATCAGGAGGAGGCTCTTCTTGCTAGCTTCGGCGGCTCTCCGAACCTTCTCGTAGCCACCGGAACGGGCTCCGGCAAGACCGAAGCCTTTGTGCTCCCAATTCTGGCGAGACTTCTCCACGAGGCCAGATCATGGTTTTCTCCGAGCGACACTACTCCAACTCGAGGCATTTTCACGAACGGTGTTTGGGATCACTCACGCCGAAATGAGCTGAGATCCGCTGCATTGCGCGCCATCATCCTGTACCCGATGAATGCGCTGGTCAACGACCAGATGTCCCGTCTGCGGCGCGTTTTGTCGCTTGGTGGGTCACCCGAATGGCAACGGCAACGGCTGAACGGCAATGTCATTCACTTCGGCATGTACACTAGTCTCACGGAAGTTACCGGTAGTCCTGACAGGGAGTACAAGCGCCAGCGGTTTAGCGACTACATCGCGCAGTTGGAACAGGAGTGGAACTCACTGCCGGATAACATGAAGACGGTGGGAAACTGGCCTGCGGTCGACGGTCCAGAGATGCTATGTCGATGGGACATGCAGGCTGCGCCGCCCGATATTCTGGTAACAAACTACTCGATGCTGGAATATATGCTCATCCGTCCGATCGAGAGTCCGATTTTCGAAATGACGCGAGAGTGGCTTGCCACATCGCCGGAGAACAAGTTAACGCTTGTTCTGGACGAGGCTCACACCTACACCGGGGCAAAAGGCGCGGAGGTGGCCCACCTGGTCAGACGCCTCAAGGAGCGTCTGGGCATCAGGTCTGGAGATGGTAAGCTGCGGGCGATAGCGACGAGCGCCTCAATCCCGACTTACCAAGCAGGAGGGGCCGAACTGCTGAAGCGATTCAGTGCAGACCTCTTCGGAGAAGCCCACGATTCATTCACTCTTGTCAAAGCTGGGATAGATAAGACCGCAACCAGCCATCCCACAAAGAACACAGCGATTCTGAGCGCCTTCAGAGACTTTCACGACAGTTTCTCATTCGCAAATCCCTGGCCTGTAATGAGATGCCTTGCAAAAGCTCTGGCGCTTCCCGCACCTGATGAAACCGCCGACCCACGGGTGGCGATGTACAACATGCTGGCTGACAACAACGAGATTCGGTGGATGCGGGACCGTACCGCCAGAAACGCCACTCTCCTGTCCGAACTGTCAGTCGAGGAATGGCCCGTGGAAACGGATCAGGAAGACAGGGAGCGTGCGACCTCGGGTGTTCTCACAGCCGGGAGCTACGCTCGGCCAGAACCTGAGCCTGACACCCAGCCACTGCTCTCCATGCGGATCCATCCATTCTTCAGGGGCATTCCCGGTTTCTGGGCCTGCATGAACATGCAGTGTTCGGAAATCCAGCCGGAATTCAGAGGCAAGCGTCCTGTCGGCAGACTCTACACCGATCCTCGTATATGGTGTGGCTGCGGATCGCGTGTGCTTGAGGTATTCACCTGTCGCAAGTGCGGGCTGCTTTTCCTAGGTGGCATCCAAGACAGTGGACCGGGCAGCCTGTGGCCTTGGAGCGACGACTTCAGCGGAGAACTGGCGGATCAGACCGGCAGATACCAAGTGTTCGCGGTCGAAAAACCTAGGCTGGACTATGCGAACAGCCACCGCTCGATGAATACTACCCTGAACTGCGCAGAATGGCAGCAGGATTCGCGGTCCACCTACGAAGTGGACCCCGCTCGGGACAGGGAAACTCAGGAAGTCCAGAGCCCTTTCCCGTCCAGATGTCCCCGATGTCACAACTACCGATTTCAGGGGGATTCTTCCAGCGGCGCCCGTGAGGTTGTAGAGAGTCTGAAGACACGTGGTCCGCGGTCTATCTCAGTTCTGATGAAGGACATGCTGCGCATTCAGCCTGCCATTGGCGGGACTGAGAAGTTCCGCCCCAAGGCGCTGGTGTTCACCGACTCGCGACAGGACGCAGCGCAGTTGGCGGGCGACCTCCGGAGAGACCATCGTGATGACACCTTCAGGCAGTTGCTCTACCACGCGTTCAGTGTCTGCAACTTGTGCCAGGGCTCTGGAGCTGTCCAGAGCTCACCATACGTCATCGGTCAGCGAACCGAAACTGCTGAGATGCGCTGTGACAAATGCCAGGGGACAGGTCGCAATCCGAATCCGTCTCCAATGAGTTTTGGCGAACTGAGAAGGCGCGTGATAGGTATACAGATCGATCGAGACTTCGACCCTACAGGCGAATCCCTGCAAAACGCGCACCGGATGCTCGAGGCGAACAGCGAGCAAGTTTACTCGGAAGCCGAGACCACATTCAACGTGATGTGCAACAGGGAGATAATTCAGGAGGACTTCGGACTAGAACCCCTGGGGCTTGGGATGTGGTCTGTAAGGCTGCCAGAGAAGACAGGTCAATTCGAAGGAATTACTGAGGATGAGACCAAGTCTTTTCTTCGTATCGTTGCCCGGATTCTAGCAACCGAGAACATACTGCTGCCTCCGCTACCCCTGAAGCCTTGGGAATGGCCGTTCGACGACGACCGGATGCAGCGATACGAGCGCCGTAGAATCGTGCAGGGCGACAGAGCCGATTACGAAAGGAAGCTAGTTCCGTTCAATCTTGCTCCATACCGCAAACTTGGGAGATATGTTGCCGCTGTCGCCCGCGTACTCAAGAACAAGGGCCGCATCGTCTCGGACAAACAGTGGCTCGATGAACTTCGTTCGCCTCTGTGGGAAGCTCTCACCAATTTTGGCATCCTGACGCCCGCTGGCAAGAGAACGTCAGTCAGGGTGTTTGACCAAACGGTCAACCGGGTGCCGCGCGGCATACGCATCGACTCCTTCGAGCTTCACCCCGTTGGGGACACAGTGTTCAGGTGCAATGCCTGTCGTTACGTTATGGGAGAGGCGCTGTTCAACGTCTGCTACCGTTGCGGACAGCAGAGCGAGCGGGTCGCTCCCGTGTCCATACGGAACTTCTACCGGCGGGAGGCGCTGTTCGCAGAACCAGGATCGGAGTTTCCAGACCCCTACCCTGTGAGGGCCACCGAGCATACGGGCGCAACCCACCGCACGGAGGCACGGAACATCGAACGATGGTTCCAGGATCTGTTCCTTCCGGCCGAGCACGAGGGAGACCACCGGATAGACATTCTCTCCGTCACAACCACCATGGAAATGGGGATAGACATTGGCAGCCTACTGAGCGTCGGCCTGCGGAACATGGCTCCCAACGTCGCCAACTATCAGCAAAGGGCGGGGCGTGCCGGACGCAGGGGCAGCGCGGTGGCTACCGTCTCCACCTACGCACTGGACAGAAGCCACGACCAGTATTACTTCCACAGGCCCAAGCAGATAGTGCCGGACCCGCCGCGCGTTCCCACTTTATACTTGGCAAACGATGTGATTGCCAGACGACACTTTCGGTCGCTAATCCTCTCCACCTTCTTCCAGGAACTGGCCCCAAAGGGGGCTGGTGTGTCGTTGTTCAACGCTTGGGGGACCGTCGAGCGCTTCTTGAATAGCGTAGACCGCTCTCTATCCGCCTACATCCGCAGGCATCGAAAAGCCTTGAGCGAGCGTGTCGCCGCGGTGGTAGAGCAGTCCCACCACGGGCGAATCGGCGAGTGGCTGTCCGAACTCCCTGGGGAGATACGCGAGGCCGCGGCTGATGAACCCGACAAGAAGAAGGATTTGCTTGAAGTCTTGACGATGCGGGGCCTGCTGCCCAAATATGCTTTTCCGGTCGATGTGGTGAACCTGTCAATTCCGTCCGAAGAAGAGGCCGACGATGCGCCTTATGAGTCGCAAGACTACAATCCCGGCATATCCCGTGACCTCAAGATAGCGCTGTCAGAATACGCGCCCGGGTCAGAGATACTTCTTGGACGCTTTCCCCACACTTACATCTACACCAGCGCAGCGGTCCATGACCCATCCGACCCCCACCCCAACTACACTCCCACCGAACAGCTGAACAGGTGCAGGAGATGTCATGCCGTCACGATTCAGCTGATGGATGAGTCTCAGGTGACTGAGTGTGCGGAGTGCCGCGACCGTGACATAGAACGGACACCCTACCTGCGTCCCAAGGGTTTCAGCGTTGACCAAGCCAAGCCGGATGGCGGGAGAGTGAGATACAACCGTACCACCGGGCGTGAGCGGGCCGGTTACGCATCCACGGCCCAACTACTGGTTGGAGCCAACGCGATAGTCGCAGGCGAAGACAGTGCCTCGTATGCACCCAACCTGTATTCACACGTCTATACAGGTGAACTCATCATGCTGAACGCAGGGAAGAGGGGCGAAGACGGCGCAGAGGGATTTCATATCTGCAAAGACTGCGGCCGTATGCTCCAGCCCGGCGAGACGCGCCATCGCTACCCGTCCAACGTTCCGCCGTATTCCGGGCCACAGGTTGGCCCGAGGGCCGGATGGTGGTGCCCAAATCGAAAGGGAGATACCAATAGGGTTGGACTTGTACACACGTTCTCATCGGAGGTCATCATCCTGGCCGCAGCGTTGCCGCGCTCAATGGATGCGCCATTCATGGAGGCTTCAGGAAAGGCTGTATGGCACTCATTCGGCACTCTCATGAAGGAAGCGGCGTCAAGGCTACTCCAGATAATGCCCGAGGAGATACAGGTCGGGGTCCGCTCCATGCGAGACCCGCATAACCGCATACTTGGCGAGGTATTTATCTACGACGACGTGCCCGGCGGCGCTGGATACGCACGCGCCATCAAGGGTAACCTTGAGGAGATTACCCGCGAGGCGATGGACATGGGCTTGAATTGCAGCAATCCAGACTGCGCCGCCGCTTGTTATCACTGTCTTTTGGGATACCGAAACCAGCGCACTCACAATCTGCTGGACAGACGGCTCGGCGCTGACCTGCTGACGTACCTGCTGCATAGCCGTCGTCCGGCCCAGCCGAGCGGGGACTTCAATGACCTTGCCGTAAACATTTCCGAGTACACGAGAGCTATGTGGCGTGTGAGCGAGGGTGAGACAATCGGGCGGCTGACTGTACCGGTGATCTTCGAGACCAAAAGCCACGGGCGAATCGGTGTCCTGCCGATACACCCGCTGACTCGGCGTCCACCGAAGGGTCAATTAGAGGATATCCGCCCATATCCACCACCTAACGGTAGAGAGGGCTTCAGCGACGCTGGTCGTGGGTTGGATGGGGAGTCAGTTGGCGGACAGTGTCTTGATTCGATGGTCAAGGAAGCCTGAGATGGGTCCCAGGGCGGTC
>DAOUHG010000043.1:0-35456 GCA_034428835.1 Dehalococcoidia bacterium | reverse complement strand
CAGTGTTGACATTTGATTATAAGGCAGTTCAACAACTCAATTTCGTCATTCCGGCGTAGGCCGGAATCCAGAACGGGCGCGATGTCCGCTTCCAAATGCACCTGGATTCCCGCTTTCGCGGGAATGACGGGAAATGTCAACACTGACTAGAAGCATGAACCCGGCCCTCGACAGAGTCAAGGGCCGGGCCCACTCTTACTTACCAGTTCGCACCGACCTCAGCCTATTTGTAGCTGGAAGCTGAGACCGGGCCCTTTCCAGTAGTCTCTTACCTAGAGATCCAGACGTTAGTGTATTGCGGGCTACCAGGATGCTCCGCCGGCACGTCGTGTACCCAGGTGCGGTAAGCGCTGGGCATGAAGAAGATGCCAGAGTACACCATCGGCGGATCGCTCATGAACGCCTGCTGCATGCCGTCGGCAAGCATCTGCTGGGTCTCGAAGTCAGTCGCGCGGAGGAACTTGTCGTGAAGCTGGTGGATCTCCTCATTGTAGTAGCCAAATCCGATTGACGTGCCTCCGCCGGCGAGCATGAAGCTAAACGCGGGATTCTGGCGATTCCTGATGGTCCCCCAGCTGGTGAAGATATGCCATCCTTCGCCGGCCAGACGCTTTGACGTAGCCGTGGCCCAGTCCATGCCGGGCATATCCACGTTGATGCCGATATCCTCCATCCGCGCCTTAATTACGGGGCCTACGGGGGTGATCGTGCTGTAGTCGGTTGGATTCAGAATTACGATGGGCTCGCCGTTGTAGCCTGACTGCGCCAGCAGTTCCTTGCCCTTTTCCACGTTATCCTGGTTATAGAGATCGCAGCCTGCGTCACTCTCGAACACGGTGCCGCTGCCATAGATTGAGCAGTTCAGCTTCCAGGTATTGGATGGGCCTATCGCGCTGAGCATGTCTACGCCGCTCATGGATGCTTGGATCGCCTGGCGAAGCAGCAGGCTGTCAAACGGCGCCTTCTCTAACTCGTTTGAGTTAAAGGCGAAGTACCACATGTGGCCCGGGTACCAGGTAAATCCGACGTCGGGGTCTTCCTGGAGATCGGCGACGAAGTCCAAGCCAATGCTGTCAATAAAGTCCCACTCGCCGGTCTTCAGGCCGGCGACCTTGGTCTCTTCGCTGGGGATTTCAAGCCATTCGATCTTATCGAGATATGCCTTCTTCTCCCCTGCGAGCCAGCTTGCCGGCTCGCTTCGAGATTGGAAGTCGTCGAAGCGGGCGATCGTCACTTTGACGCCGACATCCCAACTATCCAGCTGGTATGGACCGGTGCCTACGATATTTTCCTCGCCTACGTCCTCGGTCATCGGGAAGGCCGCTGCGGTAGGCGTGTACACCAGGACGGTACCGTGCGTCCTCAGCGCCATTCCATCTAGCAGTGAGCCGTAGGGCTCTGTGGTCTCTATCGTATAGGACAGGTCGTCGACTGCCTGCATCCCGTCTTCAACGAGGAAGGACGTCAACACGTTACCAGCAGGGGTGTCGGTCAGAATTCGCCGCTGGGAGAGTATCGCGGCCTCGCTCGTGAGGGGAGTTCCATCATGGAAAGTGATGCCCTCACGGAGGTTGAGCGTCCAGGTCAGACCATCGTCGGATATGTCCCAGCTGTCGATCAGCTGTGGTTGGGTGCTGAAGTCGGCGCCCTGGGTAAACAGCGTTTCAATTATGGGTCCGGCGGACGGCTGCCAGCAGACATACGAGGTGCAGAAGTCTGGGTCGAGCGACTTGATGCTGGCCTGAGAGACGACTCTCAGGGTTCCGCCGTACTTGTCTTCCTCTTTCACCATCATCATGGAGTCGTCTGCAGCGGGCGCCATGGCGGCAGGAGCGGCCTTGGCAACAGCCGACTCGACTGCGGCCGCGATGTCTGCCTGCGTCACCCCTGGCCTTGCCTCGAGTGCCTTCGTAATGGCATCAGAGACATCAGCCGAGGACACTCCCTGTTGACCTGACATCGCACCGGCGATCGCATCAGCGACCTGAGCCTCGGTGATGCCGGGTTGGGTTGCCAACGCCTTGGCTATCGCCTCACCCACCTCTGCCTGGGTTACCCCGGGCTGGGAAGCCATTGTCTGCTGGACGGCCATGGCGACATCAGAGGGAGTGACTCCCTGCTGCTGTGCCATCGCACTGGCGATCGCGTCGGCGACATCTGCCTGGGTGACCCCCTGCTGACCTGCCATCGTCTTCTGGACCTCAGAGGCGACATCGGCGGCCGTCATACCCTGCGGCTGGGCCTGCATGGTCTGCTGAATTATTTCAGCAACGTTGATTGGTGTAGGTGTCGGTGGTGCGGGCGCTTCTGAACTGGAGCAGGCCGCCGCCAGCACTGACAGTACCAACAGCGCGACCGCTATCAAACCAAGTCTAACTTTTATCATTGCTCCATCCTCTCACTATTTCAACTTGCTATCCGATTCCGTTCGAAACACTCCAACTGATGCCAAAACATAAAGTCAGTACCCATGTCGATTATCGTGTCATCGTTTACATTCGGCTTCGCAGCTTAGGATCCAGGCTGTCCCGCAGGCCATCGCCCGCGAGATTGATGCCGAGAACAGTTAACGTGAGGAAGATGCCCGGGAAGACGATCATCCACACAAACCTGGAGATGTAGTGCCGTCCCTCAGCCATTATGTTGCCCCAACTGGGTACTTCCGGAGGAGGCCCGGCACCTACAAAGCTCAGGTAAGCCTCGACCAGCACGGCAGAGGCAGCAATGAAAGATGCCTGCACTATGAGGGGCGCGAATGTATTAGGGAGAATATGCATTCGCAGTATACGGGTAGGAGGAACTCCCAGGGCGTGAGCAGCATCCACGAACATCTCTTCTCGTATGCTGAGAACAGAGGCCCTAACAACCCTCACCGCTCGCGGCGTTTCCACCACACACAAGGCGATGATCACATTCTGCACACTGCCACCCAGCAGCGCCATCAGCGCCATTGCCAGCAGTACGGACGGAATCGCCATGAGTCCGTCCATCAGCCGCATAATAACCGCGTCCAGACGCCTATAGTAGCCCGCCAGAAGTCCCAGCACGATTGACGAGAGGACGGAAATCACTGCCACAGCGACTCCCACCATCATTGAAACGCGGCTGCCGAACAGGACACGACTCCACAGGTCTCTGCCGATATTGTCGGTGCCAAACCAGTGATCTGCAGACGGCGGAATAAATCTTTCACGAGGCGCAACAGCCGTAGGATCCGTCGTAAACAACAGGGGAGCAAAGACGGCAAGGAACGCCATCACCAGCACAATGGTGATTCCGCCAGCCATGGTCGGATTGCGCTGGGCGGACCTGCGGACTGCCCGGACCAGTGAAGCAACTCTGCCAGAGGCAGTCTGGGCGACCTCCAGCGCAGCGCTGTCAGATTGTGACGCCATTAGTACCTAATCCTAGGATCGAAGTAAGCGTAGGATATGTCGATAATCATGTTGATAACCACGTACACACTTGAAATCAACAGTATGGTCCCCTGAATAATTGGATAGTCTCTGGCGAGTATGGCGTTCAAGAGCAGCCGCCCCAGGCCTGGAACCGCAAATACGCTTTCCGTGACTACGAGGCCGCTCAGCAGGGAGGCGAATCCGAGGCCAATAACCGTGACGATCGGGAGTGCGGCGTTACGCAGGGCGTGCCGAATGAGTACGGTCCGTTCGGTCAGCCCTTTCGCTCTGGCTGTCCGAATATAGTCCTCTCTCAATGTTTCCAGCATAGTCGCGCGCGTCATCCTGGTAATCAACGCCATAACTATGACCCCGGTGGCGAAAGCCGGCATAATCAGCCTGTGTAGAAACGGGCCGATTCCCTCGGAGGGCGGACTGTAACCGGCAGCCGGGAAGATGTTCAACTGGACCGCGAAGAAGAAGATCATTAGGAAGCCAAGCCAGAAGACCGGCATCGAGAATCCAAGAGTGGCAATAACCATGACGCTGCGGTCAACCCACGAGTCGGCTTTCCAAGCGGCCAGCACCCCAAGCGGAATTGCCAGGGCCAGCGCAATTATCTCCGTCATAATTGTGAGAGATATGGTCGGTACTACTCGCGCCCTTATCAAGTCAGAGACATTGTGCTTGGAGAGGAGCGACTGTCCGAGATCGCCCCTGGCCAGATCACCGAAGTACCTATAGAGCTGGACATGCATCGGTTGATCCAGCCCAAGCTGCTTGCGAATCTTCTCCACGAGAGCTGGATCGACTTCGGCCCCTCCTGTCCCGGCGAGAATGGCAGCGGGGTCTCCCGGAGCGAGCCGCAGAATGGCGAAGACAACCAGCGCGACGACAATAATCACCGGGATGGTCGTCAGGATGCGCCTGATAATGTAACCAGTCATTCGCCCAGCTCTCCATTGACGCGAGTCCGAACTTCAGGCAACGTCTGTTATCGCAGGCTGCGCCCTACGTAGGCACCAGCCAGGTCCGGGCTTGTCTTCCGCTACTCTCCGAAGTCGACTGTCCATTCCCCATCGGCAGTGATTACCAGTCCATATATGTCTGGAGTCAAGCCGATCATGGGGTGGATCTTGACTTCTATTGTTCCGTCGTATGAACCAACGATGTTTACGAGATTTTCCGCGAGGGTTCCGTCCGCATTGATCAGTTCGACAACGAAGTCGGTCGATCCGCTGTGAGTGATGGCCACAGACTTAGTTCCGGTTTCGAGATTGATTGGGCCCTTAACGTCGTCGCCGGCGCCAGACCAGTTGAACGGAGGCGATTCACCGCTGTCCCAGACGGGTTGAGTCAGTTCGACCCTCCATGCCCCGTCGGCGGTAACCTGCATCAGATAGGTACCTGGCGTCAGTCCGAATAGCTGGGCGGGACTCACCTGATGTGCCCGCACACCATCGTAGGCGCCGGTGGTCTCTATGGTATAGACGTTGCCCCTGGGGCTGCCGGTACCGGAGTGCAGGCCGCCCGTGGCTGACTTACTTGCGAGGTGCCGTTCGGTAAGAATCCTGACAGCAAAGTCAGAGCCCCCCTGGTGAGAAGCCTTCACGTATAGGATGCCATCAGTAATGTCGAATCTGGCCGTCTGTGTATTGCCCTCGCCCTCATACACCTGCGGATCGTTTGCGGAAATTGCGACAGGCGCTGCTGAGTCCACCGGCATGGGGAAAGTTTGAGCTTGCTGCGCATTAGAAGGCTGAGATTGAGCGGCGGCGGATGAGGAGCCGCCATCCTCGTCGTCAGGAGCGGTTGAAGAGTCGGAACCGCATCCGTACAGCATCAGGGCGGCAAATGGGATGGCAACCAATGCGGCCAGCCTGAGAATTCGATTCACTCGCCACCTCAATACAAGGTCGTCCCTGTCAAATGACAGTTGGCAGACAATACGCACTGATGAGGGGTTGCCCATCAGGTACTGCGCTTTAAGAGTATCGCAGACACATACAGGCGGCACCTATTGACCTATTAGAAACGGTCACTTCGGTGACTCGGGGCTCATTGCCCGGAGCGGAGCTAGACTATCGCAGCACTTTTTCTTTGTCAACCGACGGTGAGATTGAGCGACTATGCAACGGTATAGCTGTGTTTCGGGGTGAGAATTGTACCCTCCACGACGGCGAATTCGTGACCAACGACGATGAGGCCCAAAAGCCAGAGATGCAGGTGCAGTCGGGGGCATCGCATTCGGAGAGGCGATAGCGTTCAAGTCAGGGGCTTGAGCATGTCAGAGCGTCGGCGGAAGAGGCTTGTCGACTCTCAGTATGGACAGGAACGCGCGCTGGACAGCGGAGATGTGGGCATCGTCGCGGTAGAACACGGTCAGCGGACGCTCGCACCTCCAGCCCTGAACCGCTAGCACCTTGAGGTATCCAGCCCCTACATCAGGCCCGACGGAGAACTTCGACACCACTCCGATTCCGAGTCCGGCTGAGGCTGCGCGTTTGACCGCCTCGTTGCTGCCAAGGTCCATAACGACACGGACACGAACGCCCATGGAAGCGAATTGATCCTCAGCGGCACGCCGGGTCGCCGACCCTACCTCCCGCATGACGTATGGTTCATCGACAACGTCCTGAAGGGTTAGTCTCCGCTTGCGAGCGAGCACGTGCGTGGGCGAAGTGACGAGTACTACCTCGTCGTTCACATAGAGAAAAGAGGCCAGGCCCCGGATGTCGACCGGAGCCCCGGCCATGCCCAGATCGAGCTCGCGGCTGAGAATCTGATCGATTACGGTCCTCGTGTTCGAGATTGACAGCGAAATTTCCACCTTAGGATATCGCTCTCGGAACCTGCCGAGTGCCAGTGGCAGAATGTACTCGCCTGGGGTCGACGACGATCCGATGGTCAGCCTACCCGACTCCAGACCTGTCAGGTCCTGGATGGCGTTCGTCATTTCGTCGGCGAGAGTGAAGATGCGCCTAGTGTAGTCAAAGACCGTTTCACCAGTGTCGGTAAGGCTTACGCCGGAGCGCATCCTGATGAGCAGAGTCGTGTCTAGGCTGCGCTCCAGCTCCTTGACCTGAATGGAGACTGCGGGCTGACTGATATCCAGTTCCCTGGCGGCCCTGGTGAAGCTGCCGAGCCGGGCAACCGTGTGGAAGATAAATAGGCGATGGAAGTTGATCTCTGCCATAACCCTTAGTTATGTAATCTCAGAATTGTCTTTAAGCAATTTTATACACGTTTTTGATGAGTTGGTTGTCTTCCATGACAAGAGTCATTGGGACATTTGCGGTTCAGGGGTAACAGCAGAAGGATGTGCCAGATGCTTGTGCCCACGGCACCCTCTATTTATACCAGATACGACAAGGGTAGATGGTTAGGTTGGAACCTGCCGGTTCGCGGCTCTTGGAAATTCCACGACGCACTCGCAGAAGACGCCCGGATAGGATCGGCCTTTGAGTAGGCGTCGCCAGCAGATTGAGAACCCGCATGGCAGGAGGATATAATCAGCAGAGCGGCATTTCCAGATAGTTACCCTACCGAGGTGGTTTATGGGGAACCAGATTGACTTCAACTGCGACATGGGCGAGAGCTTCGGCATGTACAAGATGGGGCTGGACGAGGAAGTCATCAAGTACATCACTTCAGCCAATATCGCCTGCGGATTCCATGCCGGCGACCCCAGCTGGATGCGCAAGACGGTGACCCTGGCGGAGGAGCAAGGAGTGGCCATTGGCGCTCATCCGAGCTTTCCAGACCTCTCTGGTTTTGGAAGGCGCAACATGGTCGTTTCGCCCGATGAGGCTCGGAATGACGTGATCTACCAGATGGGCGCGTTGCAGGCGTTCACGAACACTGGCAAACTCCAGCACGTCAAACCACACGGCGCGATGTACAACATGGCAGTGGACGACGAGACGCTCGCGCGCGCGATCTGTGAAGCGGTGCTGGAAGTGGACGAGGACGCTGCGCTGCTTGCGCTTGCGGGGTCGGCGTGGATAGATATCGCGAGGGACATGGGACTCCGAGTCGGGCGCGAGATATTCGCTGATCGGGCCCTGAATCCTGACGGCACGCTTGTGTCCCGATCGCAGCCCGGGTCGGTGATCCACGATACCTCCGAGGTGGTGGAGCGCAGCCTGCAGATGGTGATCGAGGGACGCGCACGAGCCATCAACGGAGACGTCATCGAGGTCGAAGCCGACAGTCTGTGCCTGCACGGAGACACGCCGGGGGCGGTGGAGATGGCAAAGGCGCTAAAAGAGGCGCTTGAATCGGAGGGTGTCCTAGTCAGGCCGCTGGGCGAGCTGGTCTAGTGTCCTCACACGTCCGAGGCGATGCGCAATTGTCCGGCGCCATCCAGTTCCTGCACGCAGGAGACCAGGCTGTTGTGGTCGAATTCGGTTCCGAGATAGATCCAGAGATCAATGCGCTGGTGCATAGGACGGCGGACGCCATCGAGATGTCCGACATCAGAGGCGTGCTCGAGTTGGTGCCCACGTACCGCTCCCTGCTGATCTACTACGACCCCCTCCAGGTATCGCTGCCAGAGCTACAGGCTCAGATATCGGATCTGGCGATAGGCGAGGGAGAGACCGGGGACGAGTTCAGGATAGTCGAGATTCCTACCCTGTACGGCGGTGAATACGGACCGGACCTTGAATTTGTGGCCGAGAACGCTGGCATGACCGAGTCAGAGGTAATCGCGCTGCACTCCGGGACGGACTACCTGGTCTACACAATGGGGTTCAGTCCAGGTTTTCCATATCTTGGAGGGCTGGACGCAAGGCTGCACACGCCGAGACTTCAATCTCCTCGCACACTAATTCCAGCAGGCTCTGTGGGGATTGCCGAGACGCAGACCGGTGTGTATCCGGTGGCAAGTCCGGGAGGCTGGCGGCTTATCGGGCGGTCTCCGTTAAAGCTATTCGATCCGTATGCGAGTCCGCCTACGGTAATCAATGCTGGCGACAGAGTGAGATTCGTCGCGCTCGAAGACGCTGCCGCGTACGGTGAGATAGATCGCCAGGTACAGAACGGAACATATTCCACTGTCACGAGGATTGGGCGATGAGCGATCGCACCATCGAGGTGATCTCGTCCGGGCTGCTGACGATGGTGCAGGACCTGGGTCGAAGAGGCTATCAGAGATACGGAATTCCCGTCTGCGGAGCTCTGGATCCGGTCTCACTTCGTATCGCCAACATCCTGGTCGGCAACTCCGAAGGCGAAGCTGGGCTCGAAGTCACGGCGCTGGGGCCGACCATCAGGTTCAAGTCAGACAGCGTGTTCGCCGTGGTCGGAGCCGACTTCAGGCCAGTACTGGACGGACGGCAGGTACAAACGTGGGAGTCGGTGAAGGTCCCGGCGGGGTCAGTACTAACCCTCGGCGGTGCATTGGACGGGCTGCGTGGGTACCTGGCGGTCGCTGGGGGTATAGACGTTCCCCTCGTAATGAACAGCCGGTCAACGGACCTAAAAGGCGGGTTTGGCGGACTCGAAGGACGCGCGCTGCGCGATGGAGACTCGCTACCGATAGGCGACTCGCCGCATCTGGCAAACTGGACCGGGACAGGCCTGCCCATCGGAATCAGCAGACAGCCGACTTACGGCCAGGAGTTTCAGATCAGGGTCGTGCTCGGACCGCAGGAAGGCGAGTTTACCGAGAGCGGCGTGAATGCAATGCTGACGTCCGAGTATACGGTCTCAGTGGACTCGGACAGGATGGGCTGCCGGCTGGTGGGTCCTGAAATCGCCCATACGAGCGGGCCTGACATCGTGTCGGACGGCACAGCCCTGGGCTCGATACAGGTGCCAGGCAGCGGCCAACCGATCATCCTGCTCGCCGATCGGGGGACCACGGGCGGATACGCGAAGATCGCGACGGTCATCGGCCCGGACATCGGCCTGCTTACCCAGGCGATGCCAGGCGCGAAGGTCCGCTTTTCAGAAGTGTCCGTCGATGAAGCGCACCAGGTTCTGCGTGACCAGGAAGACATGCTGCGGGAGATCAAGTCGTTCGTCGGCTTGGACCTGACGGGAGCGGTCTCGATCATGTTGGACGGCAGCGACGTGCAGGTGAGAGACGAGAACGGCGGCCCTGTTGCCGTGACTGAAGTGCGCGGGTCGAGGACGTCCACACGGACAGTTTCGGCAAATATCGATGGAGAACAGTTCGAGTTCGAACTCAGGACAGCTTTCCAGTAGCCAAAGGGAGTTGATATGAGCGATAAGCGAATAGTGATTTTCGGCGCGGGCGCGGCTGGAAGCTACCTGGGCGCGTACATGACCAGGGAGGGCTACGACGTCACCTTCGTGGACATGTGGGGCGAGCACGTAGAGGCGATGCGACAGAACGGACTGCGCGCTTCGGGCACGCAGGATGACTTCACCATTGAAGTCAACGCGCACCACCTGTCGGATGCGATGCAATTGCCGGGCCAGTTCGACATCGGCTTCCTGGCGATGAAGAGCTACGACACGGAGTGGTCGGCTCATTTCCTGAAGCGGCTCGTCAAGGACGACGGGGTGGTCGTGTCGTCTCAGAACTGCATGAACGACAGGCTGGTGGCATCCATCGTGGGATACGAGAGGGCGGTCGGGTGCATCATGTCGAGCATAACGGTTGCGCTGTGGGAGCCGGGCCACGTCACCCGTGGAGGTCCGCCTGGAAGGGGCCGGGGGCACGTGGTGTTCCGTGTCGGAGAGCTTCACGGACACATCACGCCGAGGGTCGAAGAGCTTGCCGATATCCTGATGTGCGTGGACGACGCGAAGACGACGTCAAACCTTTGGGGAGAGCGCTGGTCGAAGCTAACGACCAACTCGTCGGGCAACCCTGTCGGAGCGATGACCGGCCTTGGAGCAGAGGGCGTCGCGTCCATGCCGGAAGCGCGCCGCATACAGATCAACATCTGCAAGGAGTCGTGCCAGGTCGCACTGGCGCAGAACTACCAGGTCGAGCCAATCAGGGGCCTGTCGGCCGAGACCTACGCGAATGCGGACGACGGAGAGGTCTTTGAGGAGCTCGACGCGAAGTTCCAGCCGTCCGGAGGGGGAGCGGACTGGAAGTCGTCGATGGGCCAGGACGTGGAGAAGGGCCGCAGAACCGAGATCGAGTTCATGAACGGGTACATCGTCGATGAGGGTCGGCGGGTTGGCGTTCCGACTCCGGTCAACGCTGCCATCGTGCAGGTTGTCCAGGAAGTGCAGTCTGGTCAGCGCGCTCAGGGACCTGAGAACGTGCACCGTGTGCTGAGCATTGCCGGACTGGCGTGAGTTTTCTCTTCCCTAGAAACTTCGGCGACCGTTCACTTGGAACAGGTCTTCGCGAGGTGACACGCCCTGTTGCGTGAGCTGTTCCACGATCTAACAGACTGGACGCTCCAAGCTGCTGACAGCGATTGGGCTATCGCGCTGCTTGCGCTGATGGCGTTCAGCGAGTCGGTGATCTTTCCGATACCGCCAGACCCGCTGCTCATCGCGGTGGGTGTGGCGAATCCGGGCTCGGCGATTTGGGTAGCGGCGCTTGTCACGGTCGCCTCGGTATCGGGCGCATTTATAGGCCACTGGCTAGGACGGAGAGTCGGCAGGCCGCTGCTGCGTCGGCTGGTGTCCGAGAGCAAAGTAGAGCGAGCCGAGGCGCTGTTCAACAAGTTCGGCGTGTGGGCGATCCTGGTGGCGGCGTTCACGCCGATTCCCTATAAAGTGTTCACGATATTGGCGGGCATCATGAACCTGCCCATACGTCCGTTTCTGCTGGCGTCTCTAATCGGGCGCGGAGCGCGGTTTATGACGATCGGAGTGCTGGTGTTCCTGTTCGGCGAGGAGATACAGGAGTTCATCGAGGGGAATTTCGAGCTTCTGACAATTGCGGCTGGTGTGGGGCTGGTGGTCGTGGTGGCGGGATATCTGGGGTACAGGGGCTGGGTGGGGCGCAGGCGTGGGAAGATTGACACTCTAACGGTAGATTCCTAGACTACGGCAAGTCGCCGGAGCGAAACTGCATCCGGGCACGGAGGCACACCTTGAACATCACATTTACGCAGCAGGAAGAGGACTTCCGCCAGGAGATTCGCGACTTCATCAAGGATGAATTGCCCTCCGACTGGGACCCGATCGGTCAGACGGGAGAGTCCGTGGAGGACCGTCAGGCGTTCACTCGCGGTATGTCCAAGCGGCTGGCTGACAAGGGGTGGCTGACGCTCGCCTGGCCTGAGGAGTATGGCGGCCAGGGCCGGTCGATCATGGAGCAGGTAATCTACAGCGAGGAGATGTCGTACTGGAACGTGCCCGGAACAGAGCTGGGGACTGGGGCGATCTCATGGGTGGGGCCAGTGCTGATGCTCGCCGGCACGGAGGAGCAGAAGCAGGAGCACCTGCCGCCAATCGCGAGGGCCGAGCGTTACTGGTGCACTCTCTACAGCGAGCCGGGGTCGGGGTCAGACCTTGCATCTCTCCAGACATCGGCAGTCCGGGACGGTGACGACTACGTCATCAACGGTCAGAAGATATGGACGTCCAGCGCGCACTTCGCCGACTGGGGCTGGCTAGCAGCGCGCACAAACCCGGATGCGCCCAAGCACCGAGGCATCAGCCTGTTCATGCTGGACATGAAGAGTCCGGGCGTGGAAGTCAGACCCATCGAGAACATGGCGGGCGGGCGGGACTTCAATGACGTTTACTTCAATGACGTACGAGTGCCCAGCGGCAACCTGGTTGGCCAGGAGGACCGAGGGTGGTACACGCTGGCGGTGGCCCTGGACTTCGAACGATCAGGGGTAGGGTACTCTGCGGGCGCACGCCGAACACTGAACGCGCTGACCAACTACGTGAAAGCGACCGAGCGCGGCGGCGCTCCACTCAGCAGAGACCCACAGGTCCGCAAGAAGCTGGCGCAACGGCATGTCGAGACCGAGATCTCCAGGTGGCTGTCTTACAGGGTGGCCTGGATGCAGAGTCAAGGTCTGATCCCCAACGCTGAGGCGTCCATGTCCAAGATGTACGGGACGGAGCTGACTCAGCGCGTCGCGCGCACGGGTATGGAGATACTCGGGATGGCGGGGTTGCTATCGGAGGGATCGAAGTGGTCGCCGCTGCAAGGACATATCCAGCAGTCTTACCTGATGTCCACGTCATCTACGATCGCAGCCGGGACCTCTGAGATCCAGCGTAACATCATCGCTCAGAGAGGGCTGGGGCTGCCGCGGTAGGTCCTTGCCGCCTCTTCAAGTCTTCGTCTGAGTAAGGTAGATATGGACTGAACTGGTGGTCGGCACGACGACACGCTCCATCTGAGTTTAATTCAATCTCGACTGGACGTCGTTCAGCTCTGGCAGCTCTGGAATTTTCTTCTCTTGTGCGAGGCTTTGCTCGGCACTAACAGATCTCCAGCTAAACGCTGAAGGTCCTACGCTCCTCTCGGGCGGCCGCTCGCATACCCTGTGACACATTCACTTTTGTCAGCACGATAGTACCGGCGATGATTATCAGGAGAATAGAGGCGACCGCGACGCGCGTGTCGAAGATGGCGGTCGCGGCGATATACATCATGGGTCCTAACACGGAAGACGCCCTGCTCATGAATCCAAAGAAGGAGAAGAACTCTCCGCTTCGGGACTCTGGCGTTATCTGGGCGAACAGGCTTCTTGCGAGGGCCTGACTTCCTCCTATCACGAAGCCCACCAGAACTCCTAGGAGAAGCCATTGGTAACCGACTTGCAATCCGAGTGGTTCCCAGAGGTAGCCTCTAACGATGGACGGCCACCGATCTATGAGTCCAGGGCCCAACACCGACGGATGCGCATTGCCGACTGCGGACTGGCCGTCCAATTCTCCTCCACGGACCGACAGGCTGTACTCGAATTCCCTGGCGTCCCTTATCGCGTCGGGCAGGTTTTGGACAGCGCGGGGCTTCAGCACGGCGCCTTCACCAAGCAGCCAGGTGTCTCCCCTACCCTCAAGCTCCAAGCCTTCTTCAGGCAGGTCGGGCGCGACCTCGATGACGTAGTCACCAGAAGCAGGGATATAAGCAAGCTGGAAATCGAAGTCAGAGTGGTCCCTTGGCGAAAGCGGGACTATCGCTACGCCGAACAGGACTATGACAGTCCAGGCGATGAGGGAGACGATCAGCGCCGGTTTTGTGGTGATTCGGTCCGCGAGCCAAGCGAAAGCGAGCGCGCCCGGTACGGCCACAAACTGGATAATGACGATTGTCCCCATGTTAAAGGCGAGCCCAATGCCCAGGGTATCGGCGGCGAACGCACCGGCTATGGCCAGGACCGTCTGGAGGCCGTCGTTGAACAGAAGGTACGCACCGAGATAGGTCAGCACGACCCTGAATCGCCTGACGTCACGGAAAGTCTGGCCTAGCACCCTGAAGCCCAGAGCCAACGCCGAGAAGGCAGTCAGTCCGAAGACGCGCCGCTGGATGTGCGGCTCAGGCATCACCCTGAGTGTCCAGATTGCCCATCCGAACCACCACACGCCGACGGAGGCGATAGCGAATCGGGTCGCGATGTCCGCGAAATCCGTGTCCTGGGTCGCGAGGATCAACGCCAGATGCACCAACAAGAGCAGTCCGCCGCCCGCGTAACCATACGCGAAGCCGCGGCTGCTGATGTCGTCGTGCATCCGCGCAGGTCCGAGGTGAGGTAGGAACGAGTTGTAGAACACCAGGCTTCCAGCGAAGCCTATGTTGGCGAGGATGAACATCCCGAACAACCACATCCACGGTTGGGCGGTGTAAGCAGAGAAGAACGCCAGCACGGTAAAGATAGAGCCAATAGCTGTGTAAATCCAAAGAAGGGTCTTCTTGATCGGAATCCGATCGGAGATGATACCGAGCACCGGGCTGGAGAGTGCGACTATGGCAGTTGAAACGGCGACGCCCAAACTCCAGGTTGAGCTAGCCGTGAACGTGATTCCGAGGATCGTAGCGCTGTCGCCCAGCGACTCTTTGAACAGAAAGACGAAGTAGACGGGGGAAATTGCTGCCACGCCACTGGTGGCAAAGGCCGAATTTGCCCAGTCGTACATGCACCAAGCGCGGATAACGCGCCGATCTTCATCAGGGAGGTCTCTAAGCTTAGTCTGTCTAGTAGTCTGCTGTGTGGACTCCATACGGCAGTGACATGATAGAAGAATTCAGTAAGTGTTGGCTAATGGTACGAATCTCGAAGGTGCGTCAGTGATTGACCCTATTATTGCCAGCGTATAGCATGAAGGTCGTCGAATTCTGTCACAAAGGAGAGTCGCCAGTTGCTGGCAAAAGCGAAGTCGTGTGCAGTTGTCGGTCTGGACGGATTCGTTGTGGATGTCGAGGTCGATATCTCCCCCGGCCTGCCACGGTTCGACGTGGTGGGACTGGCGGACACAGCAGTGCAGGAGGCAAGAGCAAGGGTAAGAGCGGCTATACGCAACTCGGGCTGCGAGTTCCCCTTGCGAAGAATTACGGCGAACCTGGCTCCAGCGGATGTGCGCAAGGCCGGTTCCAGCTACGATCTGCCACTGGCAATAGCGCTGCTGCAGAGCTCGGGACAACTGGATGCGGTGAATGACGACGCCATGTTCGTTGGGCAGCTCTCGCTGAACGGAGACCTGCTGCACACAGATGGAATCTTGCCAATGGTCGCGCTGGCCCAGGAGTCCGGGGCGTCGAGGATTTTCGTTCCGATGCCGGACGGCAAGGAGGCGGCGCTAGTCGAGGGGATAGAGGTGTATCCCGTCGAGCATTTGCTCTCACTGATCCGGCACCTCAGAGGTGAAGAAGGGCTGACACCGGTCTCGGCAGATGGTCGAAACTCGCCCCGTAGCAGCGGGGATCATGCATTCGATATATCGAGCATTCGGGGACAGGAGCACGCGAAGCGGGCGCTTGAAGTCGCGGCTGCGGGCGGTCATAACGTGCTTATGACCGGGCCTCCCGGATCAGGCAAGACCCTGCTGGCACGGGCGTTGCCGTCGATCCTCCCACCCCTGACCCACTCGGAGGCGATCGAAGTTACCAAGCTCTACTCAATCGCAGACTCGCTGCCGAGGGAGAACCCGCTGATTTCTGAGCGTCCGTTCAGGTCTCCGCACCACACCATCTCGTACGCCGGGCTCGTAGGTGGAGGCACCGTGCCAGGCCCCGGGGCGATCACCATGAGCCACAGGGGTGTGCTGTTTCTGGACGAATTGCCTGAGTTCGGGCACCGGATCCTAGAGGCGCTGCGACAGCCGCTCGAGGACATGCGTGTGGTAATTACACGCGCGCACGGCTCGGTGACCTATCCGGCGAACTTCATGCTCGTCGGCGCGATGAACCCGTGTCCATGCGGATACTTTGGGGATCCTCATCGCGAATGCACCTGCACGCCAGGGCAGGGCAGCAGGTACAGCAAGAGAATCAGCGGTCCACTGCTGGACCGGATCGACATCTTCGTCGAAGTTCCCCGGGTGGAGTACGATAAGCTGATTGCTCCGTCAGCAGCGGAGTTGTCTTCGGGGGTCCGCGACAGGACAGAACGAGCGCGACACGCTCAACGGGCGCGGTTCGGAGAGACCGGCCTTCTGACCAATTCCGAGATGGGGCCGAACGAGGTATACCAGTTCTGCGACCTGGACGAGCAGGCGTCGGGGCTGGTGCGCTCAGCGATGCAGCAGATGCACCTGTCAGCGCGAGTGTATCACCGCATACTCAAACTGGCGCGGACGATCGCCGATCTGTCCGGGGAGGATACGGTCGGCGTCGCGCACGTCGCAGAGGCACTTCAGTACAGGCAGCCTCAGTGGGTGTGAAGCAGGCTAAGGAGGTCGCGATGCGGGTTACGAGAGCACCCTCACCCCAACCCTCTCCCCCGGCCTTCGCCGGGGCAGGCTCTGAGGGAGAGGGGGTCTGTTGATTGAGGTTTCAGATCTGAAAAGTCAGCTCTACCTACACCTCTCAACTTAGGGAGAGGGAGAGTTGTTGTCGTATATCAGCTAACTCGGGCGAACTTCTGGACCCTGGCGCCGTCGAGGGTTTCACCGACGTAGAGGTCTCCGTTGGAGTCCATCGCGACCGCGTGTCCAGCGATGATGTCTCCGGGGTTGTCGGTGGACATACCCCAGCCTCCTAGCCACTGGCCGGTCGGAGTCATGATCTTGACTCCGGCGGGATGCGACAGAGCGTTCGGGGATGGCTGGTCAGGGCCGAGGCCCTGGTGAAAGCCGAGGTCGGTGATGTACATGTTGCCATCCGGTCCCTGCCAGATGTGGTCGGGACGGTGGACACCACCCCACTCGCTCATGTACTGGCCGTCGGGAGTGAAAATCTGTATGCGGCTGTTCTCTCGATCAGCAACGTAGACGGTTCCGGCGTTGTCCAGGCAGACGCTGTGCGGGATCCGGAACTGGCCTGGGCCGGTACCCGGTTCGCCCCAAGACCGGATCAGGTCGCCCGTGGCGGTGAAGTGGTGAATCCTAGCGTTGCCGTAACCGTCTGCGATGTAGAGCGAGCCGTCGGATGCGATGGCGATGTCCGTGGGGCGGTTGAACGGGTCGCCGCTCATCGGCTCGGGCGGATCGTCGGGCGTGCCGAGTGTCATGAGCAGGTCGCCGTCAGCGGTCCACTTTCGGACAGTGTGGTTGCCGATGTCGGTTGTGTAGATGCTGCCGTCGGGTCCCACTTCGAGGTGGTGGGCAGACCCGAAAAGGCCCTCTCCCCAACTGTCGATAACGTTGCCGTCTGTATCCAGGACGATGATCGGGTGATCACTGCGGTTGTAAACGAAGATGCGGTCCTGCGCGTCAATGCCGACGCCGACAGCGTGGTTCCACTCCCAACCTGCGGGGAGAGTGCCCCAGCCTGGGACATGCTCGTAGACGTACTTGCCGTAGCTGACTCTGAGGGTCTTAGTTTCGGTTGCCATTCGCGGGGTCTCCTGTATGTCTCGAATCGAGTCTGTCCAGTGCGGGGTCGATTGTAACATGACGTGTGGTATGATGAGCTGCAAGTGACGAAGGCGTGGCCGCATGACTACGAAATCCAAACTGATGACGGCGGAAGAGCTGCTGAACATGCCCGACGACGGGCGACGGTACGAGCTTATCGAAGGAGATTTGATTGAATTGGCGCCGCCACCCGGATTTGCACATGGCTTCACGGCAGGCAAGATTTTCGCTGCCCTATACAACTTCGTGACTCCCTTGGAGTTGGGCGTTGTGCTCGCTGCGGAGACGGGGTTCCTAGTCTCAACCGACCCGGACACGGTGCGTGCGCCGGACGCGGCATTCGTGGCCGCCGAGAGGATTCATGAGGGCGATCTTCCGGTGGGCTACCTCCCACTCGCTCCCGACCTGCTCGTTGAGGTGGTCTCGCCATCGGATCGCGCATCCGACGTACAAAAGAAGGTACACATGTGGCTAGATGCCGGCGCGAAGCTCGTGTGGGTGGCGTACCCGTCCACGAAGTCGGTCGCAGCGTACCGCTCCAGGACTGACGTGACCATCGTCGAGGGCGAGCACCTACTTGACGGCGCTCCGGTTCTCGACGGATTCTCCATACCGGTGTCGCGTCTGTTCGAGTAGCAGCGCCTGCTATTGTATACTGGGCTTCATGCCTGATACTCCGCTGCGGTCTGGCCGCGTCGAGGCGCCCCAGGTTGCCCGACCAGCCACGCTCCCTACCAACGGGCCAACTGCGCCACCCAGTACGCCATCTGCGTCCGTGGACTCTGCCTCAGAAGACGCTCCCGCAGGCAGAGGGATATTCAAGACCTTCTACTCGCTGAGGTTCAGGGAGTTCCGTTTCCTCTGGCTTGGCATGGTGTTCCTGATGATGGGAATGCAGATGCAGATGATCGTCAGGGCGTACCTGACCTATGAGCTCACGTCGTCTCCGTTCATCCTGGGTCTAGTGAATGCCGGGTTTGCGATTCCCATGTTGTCGCTTGCCTTGTTCGGGGGAGCGGTGGCTGATCGGATGGAGCGTAAGCGGGTAATCCAGATTGGGCAGTGCATGGCGGTAGTGCTCGCGCTGTTCGTGGGCGTATCGATAGTGACGAACACCGTCACGTGGATACACCTTCTTTGCGTGTCGATGGTCCAAGGCGCCCAGTTTTCGTTCCTAATGCCTGCGCGCCAGGCCCTGGTTCCGCAACTGGTAGGTCGAAGCAACCTGACCAACGCGATGTCTCTGGACGCCGCGGCCATGAGCTTAACGACGCTGATCGCGCCGTCGGTCGGAGGGGTGCTGTACAACGTGATCGGTCCGGAGGGGGTCTACTTCCTAGTCGCCGGACTAGGTGTTGTGGCGGTGATGTTTACGTCGATGGTTTCGGCTCGCGGCGGGTCGGCGAACAGGCCCAGCGTGCCAATGGCGAGCGATATATCGCAGGGTCTTCGCTACGTCATGAACAGTCCGGTAGTGCTGATACTACTCGTCATGGGACTGGCAACCGCGCTACTCGCGATGCCGTTCAGGTTCCTGATGCCGGTGTTCGTAGTGGACATTTACGGACGCGGCCCGGAGTCGCTTGGACTTCTGGTCACGATCATGGGTCTCGGTTCACTGGTCGGCGCGCTGTTCATAGCCTCAATAGGCAGGAAGCGTCGAGGGTTGCTTCTGCTGGCTGGAAGCTGCATCTCAGCGATAGCGCTGATGCTGGTGGCAGCGATTCCGCTGTATTACGCGGCAGCAGGGTTGATGGTACTGCTGGGCCTCGGAGACGCAGGGCGGCGGGCTCTGAACCAGGCGTTGATTATGGAAGAGGTCGATGACGAGTATCGTGGCCGGGTGATGAGTGTGTTCATGATGAACTTCGGGCTGATGCCCCTTGGGGTGCTCCCGGCGGGGGCGCTCGCCGAGCGGTTTGGTGGTCAGTTCGCAATTATGATACTCGGCGCTCTTCTGCTGCTGGCGACTACCGCGGTGCTTGTGACGCAGCGTCGCCTGCGGGAATTGGACTAGCCGAATCATGGTCTCTCTCAGGCCTGTCCCCTGCCCTGAAGTTGTGTGCTTCGGGATGATTACGCCAGCCAGGGTGATCGTCGTGGACAGTCTGCCCGCGTGGAATACCGGGGCGGTCTCGACAGATTCTGCGGAGTTCATTTCGGACGACGCCGCCATCGTTGCCGGTCTGCTTCCGGCCTGGGGTGTATCGACCGAACTCGTGGGCACCGCGCTCGGAGACGACGAGGCTGGAAGGCGAACCGTTCGGAGATTGCAAGAGATTGGCGTCGGCGGCAAGTTCGAGCTTCGTGATGACATAGAGACTCCGTTTGAGGTCAATGTCTCGGATTCGCTCGGAGGACGAACGTACATCTGGGACCGCAGGCCAGAGGTGCTGGCCACGCTGGACGACGCCGACCTGTCGGCTATCGAAGGCGCGAAGCTGTTGTACGTCGATTGGTATGATGCTCCGCACATCGTCCGAGCGATGAAAGCGGCTGAAGCGGCCGGCGTCCCGGTGATGCTGAACCTGGAGCACGGACACTCGGAGGCCGAGGCTATTTCCACTCTTGTGCCGTATGCCACGATCTGCCAGACTGTGACGGACGCCGCTCAGATGGATACAGATGCCGAATCAGTGGCGCAGCTGCTCGTAAGTATGGGCGTCGAGATTGCGCTGGTCACCCTGGCCTCGGGCGGCGTGGTGGGCATCAGGGGTGAAGAAGCTCTGCACGTCGGCGCGCCTGAGCTTAAGCCGGCGGACACGTGTGGGGCCGGTGCGACGTTCTCAGCGGCGTACATAGTCGGGCTGCTTGCAGAATCTGAATTTGAGGAGTCGCTGAGATTCGCGGTCGCGGCTGCGTCGCTAAAGTGTACGACCGTTGGTCTCAGAGCGTTGCCGCAAGACCAGATCAGGGAATTGGCGGAGAGACTGGAAGTGCGGCGGCTGTGAGCGTTACGTTAGTCAGGAGTCCTGTCGTTCCGGTGCCCAGCAGCCGATGAATCCGCCAGCGACCTCGCGCGGCTCCCGTTCTCCGGCGGTATCGAAAACGATGGCGCTATTGGTCTCGCCACTGCTCAGTGGGGTGCGCTCGACATGGTAGCCGAGTTCCCCAAACGCCAGCAGGGAGCCGTCGTCCGGCGACCAAAGGGGGAGCGATTGAGCGTACTGGTCGAAGAACATGAAGTGAGTTAGCTGCTCCTGACTGGGCCGGAAATCGGGCAGGTAGACTACACTCCCGTCATCTACATTGGAAATGCCAATGCGAAGCGACCCCTCAGCGCCCTCGGAAGACGTGACGTAGGCTACCCTCGAACCGTCGTGCGCCCAGAAGAACGCAAGAACGGGGTCGTCAACGATCTGGCGATCTTCCCGCGTCTCGCAATCCAAGATATGCAGGCCTGAGTAAAATCCAGACGAGCCGACCATCGCCTTGACGAGTCCAAGCTGTGGCGAGCAAGGTCGCCAAGCGACAGCGGCGATGCCGGATATTTCGGTCTGGACCCTGACCGCCTGATCCTGCAGATCGATGGTTACCAGACGCTGTCGTCCCTGATTGGCGTCCAGGAAGAAGGCGATCCGGCGTCTGTCAGTATCCCAGGTCGGAGACATGTATTGAGTGCTCAAACCGGGGAACTGTTCGGGGTCAGCATCTGACGAGGCGTTGACGAGGTAGTGTCCCGTAAATGAGTGGACGAAGAGCTCGTCGGAAGTGTTCGACCATGAGAAGTACATCGGCCCGCCATCGAGGAGCGTCCCAGGGGACTCCCCGGAAGCGGCATCCCAGGCGAACAGTGTGAGTCCTCTAGCAGTCTGGGCGATGAAGGCGAGCCTGGAGCCGTCCGGGGACCAACAGGAGTAGTGGGGCGTTCCCCTCGCGATGCCGTCAGTGCCAGGTTCGTTAACGTAAATGAGGCCGGGGTCTCGGTTATCAATACCCGTCACATACAGGCCCAACCGCGCACTGCCGTTGCTGCCTCCAGCATAGCCCGAGAACACAACCCTATTTCCGCCAGGCGACCACACGGGCCAGGTGCATCTCAATCCAGGAACGCTAAGGAGACGGTGTGAGGCATCCAGGTCAGCCAAGTCGAGTAGACGGATGGTGCTGTCGTGGGCTGCGTATGCGATGTTCATTGGATCAGTGTACATGGTACACGTTGGCGACGGACGCTGGGTGGCTGGCGCGTTGCATGGGGATATATGAGGGGACTACAATCCGAGCGTGGTAGAAATACAGCAAACTAGGGTCTATGCGAGGTGGTTCCGTAGGCTTCGAGACAGACAAGCACGAGCGTATATTGAATCTCGCATCAGGCGACTGAGGCAAGGCAACCCTGGAGACGTGGGGCCGGTGGGCAACGGTGTCTCAGAGCTACGTATCCACTACGGTCCAGGCTACCGTGTGTACTTCGTCCGGCGGGGTGAGTCCGCAATTCTCCTGCTGGCCGGCGGGGACAAGGACAGCCAAGATCGGGATATTAGAACAGTGCTTGAAATGGCGAGCGATCTATAAGGAGGGAGCTATGGCAGAGATCGAGATCCTGCCCTGGGACCCGGCAGATTACTTGGAGACCGAAGAGGATATTGCCGCCTGCCTGGAAGCGGAGTATGAGAATTATGATCCGCACATAATGGCTGAGGTTATGGGTGATATCGCAAGGTCCAAGGCCGGAATGGGGATCAGCACGAAGTGGGTCGGGCCGGATGGACCCATTGGCTCCTACATCCGTGAAGAGTCCAGAAAGTCGCTGGAATCGTACCGCAGCCAGCCGAACAACCTGAGAGAAGACGCCAACCAGGAGGAAGATGTCGCCAGAGGAGGCTACGCTAACCGGCAGGTGTTCGAGCTTGTGCAGAATAGTGCCGACGCTCTGGCAAAGTCAGATGGTGAGTACATCTGGATCAGGTTGACGCCAACGCACCTCTACTGTGCAGACAGCGGACAGCCGATAGATCGGAGCGGGGCAAGGGCACTTCTGTTTTCGCACTTATCCAGCAAGCGTGGGACTTCTGAGATCGGCCGGTTTGGCTTGGGCTTCAAGTCTGTTCTTGGAGTCACCGACACACCCGAATTTTTCAGCAAGTCTGGATCGTTCCGTTTCGACCGCGCCAGATCAGTCAAGCTCCTGAGTCCCATCGCGCCAGATATCGAGCGCTACCCTGTCCTGCGTCTGGCCGAACCCATCAATCCCTGGCCGGATATAGAAACCGACCCAATCCTGCGCGAGATGGCGTACTGGGCGACGAACATCGTCCGCCTCCCACTGAAGCCGGAAGCGTATGAAACACTCGATAAACAGGTCGGGGAGTTTCCATCAGAGTTCCTGCTGTTCGCTGAACACGTCAAACGGCTCGTGTTGCAAACGGACACGCGGGAAGCGGCTCGCATAGTCACCCTCGTCCGCGAAGATGACCGATGGATACTGGATGATGGCGGGAAAAAGACCAGGTGGATGGTCGAAAGGCGACTGCACAAGCTGTCCGCCGATGCCAAGAGTGATAGTCGAAGTTTAGATGATGCCGATGAAGTGCCGATCTGGTGGGCGGCGCCTGTCGATAGACTGAACGATCCAGGCAAGTTCTGGGCATTCTTCCCCACCCTGACTACTAGTCTATTGGCCGGGATTCTCAACGCGCCGTGGAAGACCAACGAAGACAGGCAGAATCTCTTGCCCGGGGTGTACAACGATGAGTTGATTGATGCGGCCGCCGCCATGGTCGCCGACGCGTTGCCTCGACTATCGACAACGGACGACCCGGCCAGGCATCTTGATGCTTTACCACGTAGGTATGAGTTCGGCGACAACGAGCACATCAATCGGCTGCGTGACCGACTCTATTCGAGCTTACAGGACCGTGAGGTAGTCCCTGATCAAGTAGGTGAACTTCGGAAGTTCTCAGAAGTCTCGTATCCCCCAGAAGGGTTGCCAGAGAGTGCGTTACAGAGGTGGGAAGCACACGACAAACGACCAACTAACTGGCTTCATCACAGAGCTTTGACTCGCAATAGGCTGGCTGTCCTAGATCGCATTATCCCTGATCGGGTGGTTCGTCGCTGGGGGAATGGTGGGATTAGTACTCAGAGCGGACTTCGCCGTGCATCCATCGCACAGTGGTTGGAGGCTTTAGTAGAAAATGCGGAACCTGACGCTATTCGAGCCTCTATGGCCGCCATTCAGTCCGCGTCCCTGATTCCGCAAACCACACGGGCAGGCAACAACCTCGGCAACATCCTGCTGATAGCCGATGGAAATTGGGTCACGCCCAACCAGGATGTTGTTCGACTCGGCGGAGGTGAAGTCTCTGGCGCCACTACGCTCGTGCATCCACAACTGGAAGCAGACCCAGAAACTCTGAGTGCTCTCAAGGAATTGGGCCTAGTTCAAGCGTCGTCGGAAACTGCACTCAGCGATCTCGCGTCACGCCTATTGCAACGTTGGAGTCGAAGTGAGAGCAGTGACGATAACTGGCATGAATTTTGGCGACTCGTTCGCAACACTGGCCAGTCAAAGGCAGTCAGAATCATTCAGTCGCATAGGTTTTGGCGCGACTCGCTTCGTGTTCGCACACTTTCAGGAGGGTGGCGCTCACTCTTCAGGGCTTTGCTGCCGGGGCCCATTGTCTCTGAAGACAGCAGTCGCGATAGAAACTCCGCTATTGAAGTCCAGTACCATGAGGAGGACTTGGAGATCCTCAAAAGGTTCGGCGCAGTAGATGCGCCACGCACGGGATACAAGTTGTCTAGTAGCAATAGTTCCTTGTCAGTCATACGCAGCATGAAAGATTCCTTTAGTAGCCATCACAGGAGTCAACTCAACAGAACTCCACAACCAGATCGCTTGGTACTCAATCCTGACTCTGCGAGCGGACCCCTAGATGTAATAGGTGATCTATCCGACGAAGGAAGGGTGGCGTACACATGGAAATTGCTCGACTTGGCCAGCACATACCAACCGTCGAGCGTGTTTCACGATGTACATAGCTGCACCTGCGACCCAATGAGTTTCGAGTCGCCTGCTATCACGATACTAAGAAAACACGGTCGCCTAGCGACTGAGGTCGGAATCCGGCCCATCTCAGACGCTCTGGGAGACCCGCCTCGGGATTATGCTGCGTTGCGCAAGCTTCTCTCTCATCCTCAGGTTGACCCGATTCGCAAAGTTTTCGGACTGCCTGACGACGACACTGCCCTATTGGAACCTATTGGCGTCGATGAAGCGATTCCTCTAATTGATGTCTGGCCTGGCCTAGTGCATTTCCTACCCTCCCACCAGGTGGGGCTTCTCCTCATACGTTGTGACCTCCTCGTCTGTACTGACGGCACCCCCTCGGAGATCGATTGCATAGCCATGGACAGATGGGTTTACAGAACGCGCATCGACGATGAGAGAATCGAGCTTCATTTAATCCTTCGTGAGATCGGCCTGCCGGGTGCGATTCCAAGAATTGATGAGATTCTCAGTTATCAGACACCTGCACAAGTAAGAGCCAATCGCGCCGCAGTTCGCGAGTGCGCAACCGATGAGGAGCGCCTCCTCACTGCTGTCGGCGAGTCCGCGTTGCTGCGCGGCCTGCCACAGGGTCTACTCGATATTCTTGAAGACACTCTGGGGCCTCTGACGGAGATCGACATTGCACGGGCCGCTATAGCTACTTTCCATACCGGCGCGCTCAAAGAGTACCGCCATGCGATCCACCATCTGGATCCGCCCAAGAAGTGGGCCGCAAGTCCGCGAGCGATCGACTTCGTCCGGTCGCTCGGATTCAGTGAAGAGTGGGCCGGCGAACCAAACTCTAGGCGTGACCCGTTTGTCGAGGTTCCCGGCCCCCTCTCGCTTCCACCTCTTCACGACTATCAACTCAGGGTCGTGAAGAACGTGAGGGATCTGATCCGTTCAAACGGCCAGTTGGGCGAACGACGCGGCATGATTAGTATGCCAACCGGCTCTGGCAAGACGCGCGTCGCTGTACAGTCGATAGTCGAAGCAATTAGGGATGATGGCTTTGAGGGGGGCATACTTTGGGTTGCCGACCGTGATGAGTTATGTGAACAGGCCGTTGAAGCTTGGAGCCAAGTATGGGCCAGCGAGGGCAAACAGAGGACGCAACTGCGAATATCCAGAATGTGGGCTGGGCAGCCACCCCCAATACCCACAGGCGATATGCACGTCATTGTAGCGACGATCCAGACTCTTTACGCAAGGATAAGCAGACAGCCCGAATCGTACGAATTTCTGGCCGACTTCAATCTCCTGGTGTTCGACGAGGCACACAGGTCGGTCGCGCCCACGTTCACGTCGGTAATGGATGAGCTAGGTCTGACTGTTGGGCGCAGGCGTTGGAAGAAACCCTTCGAAGCCTTCCTGATCGGCCTTACCGCTACGCCCTACCGGGGATACGACGAAGCGGAGACTCAACGCCTTGTCAATCGTTATGGCAGCAATCGTCTGGATGCAGGCGCATTCAGAAGTGATGATCCTGAGTATGTGATTAAAGATCTCCAAGATATGGAGATACTCGCTCAAGCCGATCACTCCACCATTGAAGGCGGTCAGTTCTATCTTTCTGATGATGAATTGCGACAGTCTAGTGAGACCCCCTGGCTTCCCCAGAGCGTAGAGAACCGAATAGCCAGCGATCCAAGTCGAACGCGCCGTATTGTTCAGGCATTTAAGGAGCGCACCGAGCCCGACTGGTCCACGCTGATATTCGCCACGTCGGTCGAACACGCGCAAACTCTCTCGGCTCTGCTGAACTCGATGGGAGTGAAGTCAAGAGCCGTGAGCGGTTCGACGGATAGGTCAATCCGCCGGCGTGTGGTCGAGGAATTTCGAGCCGGAGAGATACAAGCGCTGGTCAACTACGGCGTGTTCAGAGAAGGGTTCGACGCGCCAATGACCCGGGCCATCATAGTCGCGCGCCCTGTGTACAGTCCCAACCTTTACTTTCAGATGATCGGAAGGGGTCTGCGCGGCGTCAGGAACGGCGGCAGTGACCGGTGTCTTATTCTCAACGTGAGGGACAACATCGACAACTTCGGACGCGAACTTGCTTTCAGTGAACTCGACTGGCTGTGGTCCTGAGAGGGAAAACGACCTACCATTTTGGGCGTCTGAGGCTGGCGATCACCTCGGGATCGTAGGGGAGATCGGAGTCAGGGTACTCGAGTGGCTTCAGATAGCTCGCGGGGGACCGTATGGATGACGTGAGCCGGTTGTATGCGATCTCGGCGAGCTTGGGAAGGGAGAAAACGTCCTCGGCGTTGTAGCGAACCAGGGTGTCGAGCGCGCCCTGGTTGCCGCGCTCCCACATGCGCCACATCCTGACTGCATCGTAGCCGTTGAGTGAGGTAAGCTCCGTCGGGCGGCCGACTTCGAGCCGGCGTTCGATCGCCTTGAGTCCTCCTTTCTGGCCCATCCGGCTCAGTACGAAGCGCAGGTCTATGTGCGGGGTGTGTTTGAATAGCGATCCAAAATGATGCTCTATGAACGGCAGATCAAACGAAGCGCCATTGAATGTGACGATGAGGTCGTACTGCTCCAGTGCCTCTCGTAGGTCTGACAGGTTCCGGTCGTACACAAAGGCGTGGTAGCCCTCACGGTCGAGTATGCCAACGAGGGTGATGATGCTGTAGTCCGGCGAGAGACCGGTCGTCTCGATGTCGAGAAATGCGGCGTTGTGGCGGAAGTCGGCGTACATGCGCCATGTTTCGGATCTGGGTATCGTCCGGGCGAAGTATGCAGCGTCTTTGTCGTCCAGACGCTCCATGCACTCGGCCACTCTATCTTTCAGCCCACGAGACTGCCCGCGGATTCGCGTGGGCAGTCTGAGGGAGGTGCGAAAGTCATCCCATGTGTGAATGCCCGCGTCCCAGAGCGCCTGCTCGGTTATGGGGCCAATGTTCGGGAGGTGTATAAAGGTGTGTGGGAGCACGGTCCAGCCATGGGATTGTCTAATGTGCGGCGGCCACGGAGTAACGGAGCTCGCCACGGTAGATCTGCCTGATCGTCGTGGCCTGCCAGCTCACGAACATGACCAGTATGAACGCGACTCCACCGACTAACAGCAGCGGTGAGGGGCCGATCGGAGTCGGTAAGAGGGAGAGCATGTCGTTGATCAGATCAGACAGCGGCGTGCCCGATGAGAGGAGGATGTCAGAAATGTGAATGTCCGCCATCCAGCCATTGATGAGGTTGACCAAAGCCATCATCCCACCAATGTGTATGGAGTACACCGCCCCCACCCTGCCACGCACGGAGTCGTCCGTGACCGACTGAATCATCGTGTGAGTGAGCGTCATGAAGCCAGACTGGGTAGCTCCCATGAACGCGGCGGCGAGCAGCGCAGTCGGCATGTTCACGGATAGCGCAAGCACGGCGGGCGCCAGACCGCTGATTACCCCCAAGTTCATAAACAACTTGCCTCGCATCGAATTGCTGGTAACGCCTGCGATGGCTATGACCGACACCAGCGCACCACCACCGACCGCTGCCATTAGCAGGGTGAATCCAGCATCCCTGGCGTTCAACCGGGTATCCGACAGCACCGGCAGCAGGGACTCAAACGACATGGTCAGCCCACAGTGGAACAGTGCCATGAACACCACAACTCTGAGTATCGGCGTCCGATAAACGTATCTGATGCCATCCCAGACGCTGTTCGCGAAGTTGACGATGAAGTTGCTGCCCTGACGGACAGTACCTGTGGAGACCGTACTGATTCTGAGACTCTGCAAAAGGCTGACAACGTAGAAGGCAGTACAGAGAAAGAACGCGCCCGAGACGCCCATTGTCGCCAGCATAGGCACGATGGCGATGGGGCCGAACAGCCGCGAACCCTGCATGGTCGCCTGATTGAGGGCGATACCGTTCAGCAGCAGCCTGCGGGGCACCAGGTTCGGGACCAGCGACTGGGACGCGGGCATCTGTGCGGCGCGAGCCGAGCCGTTGATCAGCGACATACCGACTATCACCCACGGGTCGATATCGCCGAGTAGCACGTAGATCGATAGGCCTAGCGTTTGGGCCAAGTTGATCGCGTACATGAGTGAGACGACGCGCCTTCTGTCGAACTTGTCCGACAGATAGCCTGCAATGGGGGGGATGAACACGCGCGGGATCATGGCGGCGAAGGTGACCACGGCGACCCACGTGCTGGACTCGAATTCGTTATAGACCAGCGCCCCGCGTGCGACGATGAGCGCCCAGGCAGCCGCACCGGAGCAGAGGTTTGCTATCCACAGCGTACGATAGTCCTGGTATGCAAGTGCGGCGGTGTAGCGATCGAACACCACGCCCGCAAACTCTCTAGCGCTGCGGGTCAAATTGGCTATGGCGGTACCTATCCTTCCCGGAGGCAACCCGAACCGGGGGCCATGATGCGCGAGATTACACTAAATCGCTGGCGGTTGCCAATTCCGAAGTCGGATTCTGCTACTCGGCCACGGTGACACTAACTGGCTTGACCCCGTTTACCATGTAACCGAGCCGGTTCCAGCGAGACTTCATGGGTTGGACGTTACCGCGGACGTCGATCGCGCGAGACATCAGAGTGTAGTTGCCAGACGCAGCCGGGCTCCAAGTGTGGTGCCACTTCTGCCAGGCGTACTGCTCGGACGGGCCAACAATTTCAGCCCGATCCCAGGTCGTGCCGTTGTCGGGGCTGAAGTCAACCTGCGCTATACGCTCCTCGCCGGACCAGGCCATGCCTGTCACACACACCTTGCCCATTGAGATTGTCGCGCCCTGGGTGGGGCTTCCGATCAGAGACTTCACACCAATCGTAGTGAGCGGCACAGTACGACCCTTCTCATCCTCGATGACGTACTTGTACCCCTGAAAGTACCCGGAGTAGTCGGTGTCAAGAACCTTGAGCCGACTCAGCCATTTCACGGATGCCATGCCGTACCAGCCGGGCACTATGAGCCTGAGCGGATGGCCATGCTCTTTCGGGAGCTCCTGGCCGTTCATCTCGTACGCGAGGAGAGTATCGGGGTGCAACGCGACGTCTAGCGGCAGGCTGCGGGTGTATGGCATTTCGGATGCACCGGGCTCAGGTTTGCCCGTGTCGTGGCCCTCGAAGAGCACCTCGCGGGCGCCTTTCCCGATGCCAGCGGTCTTGAGAACGTCGCTGAGTCTCACGCCGGCCCAGTACGCGGTGCTCACTGCACCGTTCTGGAACTGGTTGCCGGGGGTGGGGGGATGGAGGTCGCTGCGGTTGTTGCCCGCGCACTCCATTGTCACTGGGAGGCTGACTCTTGGAAGTCGCTTGAGCTGCTGAAGGGAAAACCGGCACTCGCGTGTGACGAGTCCGTCGATGCTGAGTCTCCAGGCGGAGCAGCGGATGTCAGGGATGGAAAAGTGGTTTCTGACGTAAAAGTGAGGATTGGGGGTGAGCCAAGCATCAAGGGCACGATGAGGTGTCTCGCCTATCTGCGGCTCATTTTCGATGGTTACTAGATTCTTCCTACTATCCGGCCGGACCTGCGTGCTTGGGGACGCCACGCTTAATCCAGCCCCGATACATGTGCAATTACACATTGTCTTGGCCTCCGCGTACTGTTAATCCCGACTTGAAATGCGGATATTCAGCCTACTCTACTTCAAAGATGTTGGATGCGCAAGGAAAAGCGAAGGAGAGATGCTGTACCAGTTTGGTAGGTGAACACTTCACCCTCAACCCAGCCCTCTCCCCGAGGGAGCTTACAGGGGTAGGTATTCGTACTTTTCACCCTCACCCCAGCCCTCTCCCTCAGGGAGAGGGGGTCAGTTGATTGAGGTTCAAGTCTGAAAGTTTCATTTACCTACCCCTGTCAGCCCCGAGGGAGAGGGGGTCAGTCGTCCTGCTCACGGACCTGTGTCCTGAAAGCGGAAAGAGAGTGTCAAAGTAAGGTGATATACTTGATTGACCCTAATCGGGGTTGAAACCTAAGACTATCAAGGCGTCTCGCGCTGGTCTGGCGTCAGGCAAGCCGTCACAGAGAGGTAACCAGCATGACGACCGGCAACATTCCTTCCGAGCAGGAAGTTCTGGGATATTTCGACTCGCTGTCCAACTGGGGGCGGTGGGGAGACGACGATCAGATGGGTACGCTGAACTTCCTGGGGCCGGACAAGGTCAAGCGAGCTGTATCGCTCGTGGAAGATGGCACGACCGTGTCGTGTGCGAGGACCGTCATGTTCGAGCCCGCGCCCGACAATCCAATACCGCCCATTCACTTTATGACCGAGAGCGGCGAGGGTTGGGCCACCGGCGACAAAGTCACGTCCCGCACGGCGCAGGGTTCCACTGATTTCTTCGGTATGATCTTCCACGGCTACACGATAACGCATGTGGACAGCCTCGCCCACTTCTTCTGGGAAGGCAAAATGTACAACAACCAGCCCGCTCACCTGGTGGCGACAGGGTTGGGGGCAACCGTTGAGTCCATAGAGCTCGCCAAGGAGGGCATCGTCACGCGAGGTGTTCTTGTGGACGCGCCGATGATCCGGGGCGTCGATTGGCTGGAGCGCGGCGAGGGTGTCATGCCCGAAGACATACTGGCAGCCGAGGAGCGCTGCGGTTTCAAGATCGAAGAGGGCGACGTTCTTCTTGTACGCACTGGGAACCTTCATCGAAGAAATACAGAAGGACCGTGGAACCCTCGTGAGGAGGGGTCGTCGGCGTGTCAGGCAGCATGTCTGCCGCTGTTCCACGAGCGAAGCATCGCGATGCTGGGAAGCGACACAGGTAACGACGTGATGCCAACAGGGTACCCAAGCATGAGCAATCCAATTCACCAGGTAGGCATCGTGGCGATGGGTATGTGGATACTGGACAACGCGAACCTGGAAGAGCTGGCGCAGGCATGTCGCGAGCGTAACCGCTGGGAGTTCATGCTTTCGATAGGACCGCTGCGTCTGAACAACACGACCGGATCGCCGGTCAATCCGATAGCCATATTCTGATTCTGATGCTTGAACTGCTTCCCAAGTCCAGTTCGCTTGACCGTGTCGAGCCACTCCTCGGGAGCGGCGAGCGCCTAGTGTCCAGTTTCGGACCGTACCACGCTACTTCAAGGAGAGTGATACTGGTCAACGAGCGCAGGGGAGCAGCGTACACTCACGAGCTACCGTACACAGAGTTGGAAAGCATCACGGAAGTTAGGGCGTCGGACCACAAGCGACTGGTGGTAGGAGCCACGCTAGTAGTAGCGGGTATGCTCACGCTGTTTGCCTGGTTTCTAATTGCGCCAATCGTGGCGATAGTCATGGGCATAGTAGTTCTTCTCCAGGGTTCAATCGGCCGCCCCGCGTACTATCAACTGAAAGGGCGCGAAATGGAGGGGCGCGATCTGCACAGATGGCAGATCCGGTACTATGGGGCCGGCAGCTTTATCGCGTCGATTGGCGCGATGACCGGAATCGAACCGACAAAGGCCTAAGTGGCCGTTACGAGTTGCCGGTGGGGTCGGTAGACCGTAGTGACTCGGGTCGTGAGGCCACGATCAGGTCGAGTAGGTCCGCGACCTGATTGACGTCGCTCACCTGGTAGTCAGCGGCTTCGATAAGAAGCTCGGGTGTCTCGTTTGAGGCGACTGCGACTCCGACTGTACGTACGCCTTCCAAGGCAGGCAGTCTGCGCATTCCGTCGATATCGGTCGTGTCGTCTCCGACAAAGAGAAGCGTGTCGAGTGAGTGCTGTGAGGAGAGATAGGCGATGGCATCGCCCTTGGTGATAGTCGTTGCGGGTCTGATCTCCAGCACCATCCGTCCCCAGAACGAGTCCAGCATGTCCGAGCCAGGAGCACGGTTGATTGCCCGCCTCAGCTGGCGCTCGACAGCCTTTACGTCTTCGACCTGGCGATAGTGTATGGAGGCGCTGAAACGCTTGTCCTCGTAAACGATGCCGGGTACGTCGACTGTCCGTCTTATGTACTCGAGAGCCTGGACTATGCCAGCCGGCGCGGAGGCTGACAGGACTCTCAGCTGTCCATTCACGATAGACTCGGCACCGTGATTGCCTACATAGGTGACGCCCGGAATAGCGACCCTAGCGGCGACATCTCGGACAGCGCGACCTGACAACACCGCCACCAAGGAGAACTTGCTCACTGCCACATCGAGCGCCTCCGCGATTCGCGGGTGGATTACCGCAGATGCAGGCGTCGGGGCAATCTCCGAAATGGTGCCGTCGAAATCGAGGATAATACCCGGGCGATTCGCCTCGGCGACGGCATGGATAGCGGTTGGATTGCAGAGGATGTTCGAGATAGTCAATTCAGGAGTGTTGCGACTGCCTTAGCAAGGAGGTTTGATGCCAGTTTGACTTTGTACTCATTGTCCGTCATTGGTCGAGCGTCGCGGACGGCAATACGTCCTAGCTCCGGGGCATTCACATTGGCTGAAAACGACCCGACGATCGCGTCGGCAACGTCGGGCAGGGCGTATGGCACGGGCGCCACACCGCCGAGTGCAAAGCGCGCGCGGGAAACTATGCCGTCCTTGACAGCAACGCTCGCAGCAACGCTGACCAGAGCAAAGTCGTACGCCTGGCGCTCCTTAGCCTTCAGGTAGATGCTCCGGGCGTTGTCCGGTGCAGGAATGAGTGCGCGTGTCACAATTTCGCCAAAGTCGAGCGCGGTCTCGGAAAGTAGGTCTTGCTGAGGACCCACAAAGAACTGCGATATGGGCATCTGTCGCATTCCCTGGGCGTCGAATACTTCAATGGACGCATCGAGTGCGGTCAGCGCGACGGCAGTGTCAGAAGGATGAACGATATGACAGCCTTCCGCGCCCAGAATGGCATGGTACTTGTTCAACCCCGCAATGGCGAAGCAGGTGTCTCCGCCCTTCTTGAGACAATCGAACAGCGGACTGCGATAGTACCAGCACCGAGGGCGCTGACAGAGATTGCCCCCCAGGGTCCCAACGTTCCGTATCTGAGGCGTTGCGACTGACTCGGCCGCCTGAGACAGGGCGGTGTATTCGCCACGGACGTTGTCGTCAGCTTCGATATCAGCCAGGGTAACCAGGCTGCCAATCGAGGCTCCCTTTTCCGAGAATTGGATGCTGTCGAGACCTTCAATTCCGGTTACGTCGATCAGGGCGGCGGGAGACGCGGTGCCCTCTTTGACCTCACCGAGTATGTCTGTGCCGCCAGCCAGTATCGCCGCTTCACCGGCGCGCTGGCTGAGCTCTTGGCGCGCCGCGCCAAGAGTGGTCGGGCTGAGAATCTCAAATGGCCTCATGGGACGTTATCCGTTTCCAGTTCGGCGAGCAGGTTGAGAACCTTGTCGGGTGTGGCCGGAAGGTCGCGAACCTCGACGCCGGTAGCATCGCGGATGGCGTTGACCACCGCGGGAGCGACGCCTACGCTAGGTGGCTCTCCGAGAGCTTTCGCGCCGTAGGGACCGACCGGATCAACTACGTCGGCGAAAATCACCTCGATATCGGGGTACTCCAAGATTGTTGGGCTCTTATGCTCAAGGAAGCTGGCGTTGAGGGTGGCCCCAAAGTTGGGGTCGGTAAGCATCTGTTCAGTAAGAGTGAATCCAAGCATCTGGGAGACTCCGCCCTCAACCTGGTTAACCGCAAGGCGCGGGTTAAGTATCCGGCCGGAGTCGTGGGCAGCGACGTAGCGCAAGACCCGAACAGCTCCGGTGTCGGTGTCGACCTCGACCTCGGCAAAGTGGGCTCCGAACGAGTTGACAACGTATTCGGCGCTGCCGGGAGAGACAGAGGCTTCGACTTCGACAGGTCCCGTATGCTCCGCGAGCTCGGCAAAGGACAGCTTATGCCCAGATGGCGAGCCGACTCCGAGTTGGTCGAATTCGAGATCAGACTCGGGCAGGTCAAGCACCTCCGACGCGGCGGTCAACAGGCAAGCACGAAGGTCAGAGGCAGCCTGTTTGACGGCGAGTCCGGCAGAGAAAGTCACGGTTGAACCGGCGGTTATCGGCGAGTCAGGCGTGTTGGCAGAGTCGCCAAGGGTCTCGCTCACCTGCTCGTAGGTTACTCCGAGAGCCTCTGCGGCGATCTGGGGCAGCACCGTCGCGCTTCCCTCGCCGACGTCCATGACTCCGGAGATCAACATGAATGTGCCGTCAGCCTGGAGACGCATCCTTGCAATGGAACGACCACCGGGACCTCCGCGATAGACGAATATCGCCATTCCCCTGCCCCGCTTGAGACTTCCCTCAGTGACGGAATTGTAGTCGTTCCATCCGAAAGACTGAGCGCCCCGTTCGATGCACTCGCGGAGACCATTGCTGGAAAATGGTATGCCGCCCTCGAGAGGCTGTGTATCTATGATCTCGTTGGGTGGAGTCGTACGCTCGCCGGGCTGACCCTCGGGGCCAACGTGGTTCTTCAGTCGGAAATCGACAGGATCCATGCCGACAGCGCGGGCGGCCCGATCGACGATCAATTCGAGGGCGAAGTGCCCCTGGGGAGCACCAAGGGCCCGGTACGAGCCACCTGAAGGCGTGTTGGTGTACGCCAGGTAGCCATCGTAGCGAACGTTGGGACAGCGGTAGAGATACAGCGCCCCCTGCCCTGCCCTGCGGACTACACCAGGGCCGGACGACAGGTAAGCTCCGGTGTCCATGATCGTGGTGGCGTGGACTGCGGTCACAGTACCATCCGACTTGACACCCATTCTTACGGTAGTGAACGTGCCGTGCCTGTGGCGGCCCGCGACGATCTCCTCCTCGCGAGTTGCCTCTATCTTTACGGGGCGGTCCGCACGTCGAGCGAGAATCGCGGTTAAGACGGAAAGGCGTGTCTCATCCTTGTTGCCGTAGCCTGCCCCCATTGCGGCGCCAATGACCCTGACGCGGTCCCTGGGGATGGTCAGTGCGAGCGACAGGAGCAACTGGTCCTGGTGGACGCCACGACTGGACTTCCACACGGTGAGACCGTCTCCGTCCCATGAAGCCACGGCGACGCGAGGTTCGAGCGCGGCCCCTGAGTGTGCGGGAGTGCTGAAGGTGTCTTCGACTATAATGTCTGCCTCGGCGAAGCCCTCTTCGACGCTGCCTCTTTCCAAGACAATCGGTTCGCCTCCAGCGAGGTTGCCGCCTTGGTGAACAGGAGGAGCGGCGGGCGCTATCGCGGCGCGGGGGTCGGTAACGAACGGGAGCGGGGCATATTTGACC
>DAOUHG010000042.1:0-13583 GCA_034428835.1 Dehalococcoidia bacterium | reverse complement strand
GACGAATCGCCCAGCGGCTCCACGAGGACATAGCCTTCCGGGTACTGGCGGCGAATAATAAGCCCGATTTCCGCACCATCTCGGACTTCCGCAAGGGCAATCCCGACGCGCTGTCAGGCCTGTTCTTGCAGATATTGGCGTTGTGCCAACAGGCGGGGTTGGTGAAGCGGGGGGCCACGTGGCGTTGGACGGGACACCAAGGTGAGAGCCAACAGATCCAAGCACTGGGCGACGATATACGACGTGAAGACTGGACAGCAATCGGACTTACACGTCGCGCAGGTGCAGCTGTACATGTACCTGGTCCCGAGGGCAAAGGACGGACGCTGGCGCGGTACGACTCTCGATGGCGCGCTGGTGTATCCGGACAGACAGGAGAAGCTTATCCCTGCGTCCACCATCGACGACGCGTTCGTGGCCCGGGCCACCGACTTCATACACAGGATGCTCTCTCCCACACCGGCGCGACGCGTTCCCAGCGCGCCGGTGTGCCGCTTTTGCGAGCTCACCGCAGAGGACTGTGAGGAGCGCATCGAGCCAGAGATCCACCACGCCGCCGACTAGGGAGAGTGTGCCAGGCCCCTGGCGAACCGCAGCTAGCGACCCCCTATCAGAACCCCCTGGCGGCCGGGAGTAAGGTCGTCGGTCGCCCGGATTTCGATCTTGTCTTACACGCAGGCACAGTCGTCCATCGCACGGTCCCTAAAGTTTGCGATGGCGCCATGGTGGTCCCGGCTCACATGGTAGAACAGTAGGCTGCCATCATCGGCCTCAGGTGGCGATTGGCCCTGATAACTGTGGGGCTCACTCATCTGAAGATGTTATCAGGCACCCAGTGACTTCGTAGTTACGATCAGTGGGCTGGGCAATTAGCGCGACCCGGGAGCGGCAGAGGGAAGATTGGGTAGCAGGAGGCGATGCTGTCGGCGGAACATGTCGCGGCACCGTTTTTGGCAGCAGAAATGGCCCTTGTTCTCTCTGTCGCAACTGCGGGCATCGGCGGAACTGCCGCGGTGTTCCGTCCATAGCTGAAAACGTTCCGCAGGGGCTGTTTTTAGTTGCATTTGACTGGTAAACTTCAGGTGTGCCGCCAAAAATAGATCCGGAACTATTTTCGAAGCTTCTCCTCCGGACATGTCAGACGCCCTTTATCGCGACGTCCGAGCTCGAACTGGAGACCGAAGCGTCGGTCGACACCCTGCGGCGGGACCTTCGCAAGCTGCGTGAAGACGGCCTCGTCGCCTCGATCGAAGTGGGTACGCCAACCGTCGACTCGGTCCCCAGATACTACCCGACCGTGAGGGGGATCGCATCTGTCGCGGCGGCCGCAGGACTCTCCATGAGGGAGTTCCGCCAGCTGTACCCGGCGTCCCGGGAGTGGCTCGAGATCCTGCTGGAACGCCTGGACTCGGTCATTGCCTGCTATCATCTGGCCCGGCGGATTGGTGAGCTCGCGGGACCGCCGGTAATCCACCTGGGTCGCACCAGGATATATGACGTGGGTGGGCTGTACGACGTGGTACTGGAGTTGTCCGACGGTCGGACAGTGGGGGTCATCAGGCAGGGGGCAGCGCTCTTGGAGAGTGACCTCGACGATGTCCTCAGGCGACTCGGTGACGTCACCACCCGCCCCGGGGCGGTGCTGATCATCTCGCCCACCATGTGGCACCGCCAGAGGGCGGGTCGTCTTGCGGCCCGGAGGGAACTGAAGTCCGTATACCTGGCGACGGAGCGGTCGGCCATGAGTGGCACTCACTGGAACATGTCAATCTGGAACCACCCCAGCATCGGCCCCCGTAGGATGCTGACGCTGGCCGAGGTCCTCAAGGACACAGGCCTCTATTTCGTCGCGAACGCGGACCAGGCAAGAGCCGAGGTGTCGGACGCCCAGAAGTCGGGTCTCGAATGGGACCCATACGCTTTCGTACCAACCGTGGGGAGGGCTAGAGCCTCGATGGCAGACCCGCAGCTTCTCGTGACCAGGGCCCCCGCAGCGAACCTCCGACCTGTCGAGAAGAGGGTGTTGGATGTGATCGCCACATGTCCACGGATCAGGAGGAGCGACCTGATCGCCCGCATGGACAACACCAAGGGATGGGTCTCCAGGGTGCTCACGAAGCTGGTATCGAGGTGGGGTCTTGTGGTCGAGGACGTCGACGAGAGGGACCGGGGCAGCAGGCGCCTGTCGCTGTCCGAAGTCGGATGCAGTTATTTGGCCGGACGCGATCGGGTCCACACTGACACGGCCCGCGCCCTGTGGAGCAGGATGCAGGGCGAGGAAGGACGAGATACCGGGAGGTTGGCCGAGAAGGCACGCAGGCTTTGGGTCCACCAGGATGGGGTATACGAGTCTCTGGCACACATGGGCCGTGGCGGAGTGGGTGGCGACCGGGTACTCTGGGTCGCCTCTGAGCTGAGCGCCAACTACAGTGTCCGAGACCGCGTCAGGGTGATCACGCCGGATGCGATCGGGACCCTGGTGATCGGGGGACTGTACATACCCTTCTTCCTCGAGTTTGAGCGGACGGCGGTGTACCGTTCGCGGATACCGGGCCGGCTGGACAGGTACAGGCTCTTTCTTCGGGATCGAGACGCCCTGATAACAATGGCGCCGTTCCCGTTCATCCTCTTCACCTTCCCCACGGAATCGGCCGAGAACGTGTTCCTGCGCACGGCGGCGGCCGCCGGCTTCTGCCTGCCCGTCCTGACATCGAACCTCGGCGTTCTCCGCGAGCGGGGTGGACTGGGAACCGCATGGCTGCCCGCGTGGCCGTTACTCTATCCGGAGGATGTGACGGGTGAGCTCCCGGACGGGCGCGGATGGGACCCTCTGGACCAGTCCCGGTTGGAGCTGGAGGAGCTGCGGGACACCGCGTGGTCCCGGACGATAGGCAGGACGCTCGAGGTCGAACCGGGCCCAATACGGGGCTGGCCGCAGAGTCTGCCGGAGCCGGATAGGGTGCTGCTCGCGGGTGAGCAGCTACTGTCCCGGCAGTAAAGTGCGAACCCGTCCGGCGGCGGCTAACCGGGCAACCTCAACCCGATGGACCTGGCCGATGGAGTCACCCAGATGTGCGTTTGTCTGCCACGGAAATGAGTCCCGGAGCCCGTCGACCGTCTTCGATTATCCAATCGGCACAGCAGTTTCACAGCGCGCAGAATCCATGCTGCGAATCGGGAATTTCGGTTGAGGCACGCTGAGAATCCCCCGGCCTTAGAAGACCGGTGCTGGGTCGTCCTGACCGGAGTCCCCAGACAACTCGGGTGGCCAATGCTCGGCAGACTTTGCAGAATGCAGGGTTTTCACCGGCTGAACCAGGTACTGGCGCGCCGCCCTAGATGTGCCGACGGAGGCCATGGGCCAGAAGTTCCTCGACCCGTATCGACTCGCCCCGTGTGGGCCAGTGGATACTTAGCCCGTTATCCCGCAACTCGAAGCTCTTCCGGAGCTCTGAACGCTCATACACGAGCCACGGCACCCAGGTGAGCGGTACCGAGATGGTGCGTCCATCGTCAAGCCGGGCCTGGAGATCACTGTCCGTGACGGTCACCTCCACAATTGAGGGTGGAAGCTCCCGGAGCCGGACGATCTCCCGATGTCTGACGGGGTCTACGGCGTAGGAGACCAGGAGTTGGAGCAACCTCACCACCCGCTGGCCCGGAAGCTGTCGCGCTCGGCGCTGTGCCTCCTCCACATCCCACATATGGTCCGACCGTGCGGGAGGCCCCGTCCCGAGCAGGTCCCTAATGTCCTCCTGGAGCGGATCGCTGGTCGTCCTGCTCCGTGCATCGACGTTGAGGTTGGGTGCCGCGACGGGGCGTCGAACGAGCGCGACACCCTGGCCCAGCAGGTAGGCCGATAACTCCGGCGCCACCTGCTCAATTCGCCCGTGGCCAGAAAGCGCGATTTCTGTGCTTTCAAGCAGCTGCCGGTTCCGGTACGGTGTGGCGTCGTCACTGTCAATCCGCGCACGCATCCTGGCCGCGCCTTCGCTCAATTTTCTCCCAAAGCACTCGCTATCTGTGCAGACGATACCCTGGGTCGTGACGACAGCGCCCTGTACGCACGATGTGTAGCATTCCTCCCTGTCGAAGACCAACGGCGGGCTCCAGTACCCCTCACCGTCAATGGGGGTCCACCACCCGCCATCTGGCACGTCGCCCACCCTGGTGCCCAGAGCATCCCGCTGCACATCCGTGAGATCATCGACATCCCCGAGGTCCGGGGCCTCCATCCGTACCACGGGGTCCTGGCGAATCCGTTCCATTCGCTGCTCATGTCGCACGGCGCTGGTGTGAGCCCGTATCGCACTCATGGCGGCCGCATGATCGCACGTCCATACCTCCCCACCAGCCAATGTGTGCGTGGTCGCAGCAACTTTGAGCTCCTGCGCCCATCTTTGCTCAATATACGGTGTGAGCCGATACCAGCCGTCCCTCGCGAACGCCGCTGCCATCTCCCTTGCGATAGACGTCGCGTTGTAGGGCGGTGTCTTCGGACCATCGACCAGGTGCGAAATCACCGACCCTGCAACGTCGTGATGCGCGTGGCCTCCCCGATGCAGCGACAGCAATGGCCTGGCAGCCTGTATTGGCACCTCCCCACTGGCGATTCTGGCCAGTACCGACTCGGGCAGGCGGAGGAGCCGCTGCCGGTACCGGAACTCCTTTACCGATATCCCCATCGCGTCAGCCATGTCCTGTAGCTCCAGGCCGGGATCGTTCTCCAGTGCGGACAGGGCCAGTCTCGCATCTGACACGACGTCAGGGTCGACCCTGTGGCCGTGGTCAGCCAGCATATCCAGGACCATCGCGGAGTCGGACATGGGACGCACGTGGGCCGGGATCCCCGCCTCCCACTGGCTCCTGGAGATGAGCAGCCTTATCGCGGCCAGCCTCCGGGTGCCTGATACCACCTCGTAGGAGACGACATCGTCGACGATCACGGGTCGCAGCGTTAGCGGTGTGAGGAGGCCTCGATCATGTATGTCGTCGGCAAGTCGCTCGACCTGATCGTCGGTCAGACCGGTACGAGGCGAGTGCGGGTTATCCCGTATCAGCGGCAGGTCTATCTCATCGGGTCCAGCCGCCGACCCTACCAGGGTCAACGAGTCCGACGAATCGGAGACCTCCGGGACGCCGCTGGATCTCGGCCTACCCCTGGACCTCCTGGCTGCCCTGCGTTTGACGGGACTGGGCATTAGCCAACCCCTGTCGGTGAGGACGGCTCCCACAATGATACCCGTCTCGCACAGCGTTCGCACGCGCCTCGCGGAAACCTCGAGTTCCCGTGCAGCCTCCTCCGTGCCCACCATGCGCGCCTGTGTGTCTGCCACAGCAGACCTCCTTTCTGCTTGCGCCACCGGACAGATGACCATCGGGCCGTGTACGATCACCGTCACACTGGCTGTGCGGGTATGTGCGAATGGACTCACGTGACGACGGGGACCGAAACTGGATGTCAGGTGCCCCTCGGTACACTCTCTCGGGATGAGGGGAGAGCATACCGATACCGGCAGGCATATCAGCCACTCCGTGCCATCAGCCTGAAACCTGGAGTGCTGATACGCCCAACTTTGTCCTCACGCCACACGGCCGACCAAGCTCCCTGTATCCGTTTATTCAGCTCGCCCGAAAGGTTTCCACCTCTGCCAACGCGTCGCCCTTAGCCATATTGCGCGGCCATTGCCAGTCGAGGCTGCCCTTGTTGACGCTGACCGGGCGTTTGTTCCACAGCACAAGCCTGACCATGTCTACGGCACAGACGTCACAAAAATCATAGGTATCAAGCATCTGGGCGTGCGTGGTCCGCCGCAGCGCGGCCCAGTCAGTCCGATCCTGGCCAGCGTAGGGCTCCGCCAGCCGCTTCCGGACGTCCTTGATCGGGGGGAGCAGGGGCCGCTCGATCGAGGCCCGCATCGTCGGATGGTCTCGCCAGCCGGCCCCAGGGTTTTCCCTGTAATACTGTCTCACTGCCTCCCGGTCGGGATCTCTAACATCTTGTCCCTCGATCCGTCGCATTACCACCTCGTGGTTTGGGAGCAGCACCTCGCTGTAAAATGGGGGGGTCACATTGTCGAGGTACGTCTCGAATTTCCGCTTCGCCTCGGTCTCGAAGGCGGCCACTGATGCCTGGCGCACAATCTGCCGCGCGCGCTCGAGGCCGTCCTCCACTACCTTCAGCACGTCCAGAGGGTCGATCCCGGTGATTTTTGATACCCGGTCGAGGACGAGGTGCACGGATACGCAGGCGACGCCTGGCACAACAGTGCAGTCCGCCAATGCGTTGAGAGCGGCGGCCGACGGTACGCCGGATAGGCCCTCCCCAATGCATGTGGCCAACTCCTGCATTGCCGAGACACTGTCTGCCTCTTCGTACAGTGCGACCTTCCCCCAGCGATCGTATTTTGCTTGCTCGACCTGCGGTTCCTCCAGCCGGGACAATACGGCGACCTTCGCCATCGCCTCGGGAGCCAAGGGCGAGACATGCACCTGCGACCCCGAGCTCATGTGGGCTCTGACATACCGCTCAAACACATGCCGCTCCTCGGTCCAAACCAGGCTGTGCCTCAGGGAGATAACGTGCATAGACATCCGACACACGGCGGTTTCGGGGGTGCGGCCGAGCTCATCGATGGTGGCGATGTCTGCATCGGCGATCACCAGACTCGATCCGGTGCTGACGACGTCAATCAGCGCGTGCAGCGGCCCAGCGCCCATATGCCCCAGGTCCCGCACCACGAGCACGCCCCTGTTGGCCTGGGCCGCAGCCCTTTCAATCTCGGGCACGGTCGCGTCGGCTCCCCGTATCAGCGCCACACCGCCATCCACTCCTAGGCGATAGCGTTCCACCCGTATGTCGTCCACTTCATCATCGAGCATGGCACCCCACCTGCGGGTGCACTCACCACAAAGAGACCCCCGGACTGCGGGTATGACACCTTCCTCTACGAGGCGCATTTCGAGCGATGGCTCCAGCAGGTGCAACGGATCGTCGCTCCTCGGGCACCCGGCGATCCGATCTAGAGCACCGTCCAGGGTGCCAGAAAAGTCTCTGACCGCCTCGACTATGCGGTCCACCGTTTCTCGACCAGGCGGGCCAGGCGGGCCTGCTATCACAAGGGCCTTGGCTCCGGTTCCAGCTTCGGTCCCTGTGGTCTCCCGTTCTAGCCACCCAACTACGGCCTCCACCACTCCGTCTACACCCAGCACGCCGTCGAAGGCCTTGTAGTGCATACGTCCCGAAGGGTCACGCTCAGTCCCCCGCGCTCTAATGGCGGCCAGTACATATGCGGCAGGCGAGGGATCACGACGGGCACCGTTGATAACATCGTCTACGTATTCTGGCACGGTCTTTGTCTGCTCAGCAGCCTGCCATGCGACGTCGTTGCGACTGATGATTGTCCTGGTCTCATGAGACAAATCTAACATTAGTAACCTCCGGCGGAGAGATAAAAAGGGAATTTTTCCGGGCGGAACCCTTACTCGTTTGTAGTTCGAGCAGGGGCAGGGCACTCTGTGTCGGTGCAGAGGAGGAGGGTGTCAGACCGCGGACAGGCACTTGGGGCAACTGTGGAATCCGGGGCGGAGACGCTGGCCGGCGCGGGCATTAACCCCCTTCTGGCACTGCACAGAGGGGGTGGGCCAGCCCTAACAGTAAAGGAGGGGCGGGTTTACACTGGGTCGCCAGCCACTGGTGAGATGGTCAGCGGTGTAATCGTGGGCAGATCTGCTCAGATCGTCGGTTAGACTGGGAGAAAGCACACTCTGGCGGCCTCCCGAGGCCAGACGCTGCCAGGCCAGTGCTATCAGTGTAAGGACACAGAACAGGAGCCGGGTTGCCGGCGTACAGATGGCGGTCGTCGCATCGGACTGGCCAAGCGATGCCGCGTTCAGCGCCCCGATGACCAGATTCGCAAGTGTGATAAGGAGCCACACGCCAACGAGGTGGGATCCCCCTGTGCTGAGCGCGGACGCAACTGCATCCGTGTTGGAGACAACCACGCTCGTGACATCGATACCGTTATCGTTGTTCTCCAGAATCACCGCAATTACCATGGCCGCCACCACCACACCGAGTGCTGCCACTCCTGAGGCGAGCAAGAGGGCCCAACCCAACGCGACCGGGGGTAGACCACTGACAGGCTTGCTCATGTGTTTGATTGGTGCGATCATTGCCATATCACTATATCACCTGGTCGTAGCCAGGTCAATAGCAGGTGCATATCGTTCCTTCCAAGGTTTTGAACCGCCCGCGTTCTTGCAGACTGGTGGTCACCTTGAACGGACCAGTCCTCCAGATGATTACCATGGAGCTGACAACAAATATGCTTGATTTCAGCGCCGGAAACCGCGGATATCAAGCTAAATCACACCAATCAAGTGCTCGCGGGTAGTGCTGAAATGCTTGCCCAACCCCGCTCCCGTGTAATGCTGCAACTATACAGACCAGGCGGTCCATACAGAAGCGGACGATTTCAGGTGGTTTCACTGAAGCCCAGGCCAAAAGTACCACTGGAAGGACCACTGGGTGCGCGGGCAGTTGCGAGGAGACGTCAATGAGTAAGCGTGGAGCCCAGCCTCTATCAGCGCGATTCATCAGGAATGTCAAAACCCCCGGCGAGTACGGTGACGGTTACGGTAGCTGCGGACTCCGATTGCGCGTGAGTCATACCAAACGCAGCGGGTTGACGAAGCGCTTCGTCCAACGCATTCTCTGGAGGGGTAAGAAGAGCAATCTCGGTCTGGGCCTCATCACAGAAGTGTCGCTTAGTGAGGCCCGAGATGTAGCTCGCCAAAACAGGGCTCTGCTCCGGCGGGGCATCCACCCGCGACGTCAGGACAAGGCCACTATCCCCACATTCGCCGATGCTTCTGCGACATACATAGATATCCATTTCGGTTCCAGGGCGAAGAGTAAAGGAAAAGCTGCCGAGTGGCAGAGCCTGCTCAGGCGGGAGGCCAACCCCGTCATAGGCCGTCTGCGAGTTGACGAGATCACCTCGACCGACGTCGAGGACACTCTCCGCTCGTCGTGGGAGAAGCGGCATAAGACGTCACGGCGCCTACAGAGAATGATCAGCAAGGTCATGCTCTGGGCGGTGGACTGTGGCCACCGGTCAGATGACCCGGCGAACTATGAGGTGATCAGCGCGTTGATGCCGCCGGTGGCAACCGGCGTTAACCACATGGCGGCTGTGCCTCACGAGAGTGTCGGACCTGCCGTCGTGGCAATGATGGAAGCCGACGCCCACCCAACCACGCGGCTCTGCGACCTCTTTATCCTGCTGACAGCGTGCCGGTCTCAGGAGGCCAGGTTGGCGACGTGGGACGAGATCGACCGGGCCTCAGCCATGTGGACGATGCCGGCAGAACACACCAAGAGGGGACGCGAGCACTGCGTGCCCCTCGCGCGCGGAGCGCTCAAGGTCCTCAACCTTGCTGAGGCGATGGCCGGGCCGCCCCTGATATTCCCATCCCCTACGGATCCTCTCAAGCCCCTTAGCGCTAACGGCGTTCGCAAACTCCTTAAGAAATTTGACCCGGAGCCGACGATACACGGATTTCGGTCAACTTTTCGCACATGGGGTAATGATTTTGAGGTGCCCGATGAAGTTGGCAGGGCAGCACTCTCGCATCGTAAAGAAGATCCCATGGACGAGATCTACGACCGCAGCGACCTTGTGGATGCTCGCCGGGTGGCCATGGCCAAATGGGATAGCTACGTGGAAGGTCAGATTCCCGGAGGGTGGGAAGCCGTCCTCACCCCTGTCGACAGGCGCGTTCGCGGCAAGGATATATGCCAGCGCATCCGGGACCGACGGCATGAGTGGGACATCTCTCAAATCGATTTGGCTGAGCTCCTGGACGTGTCAGGGGACATCATCAGGCGGGGGGAAAGTGGGATCGTTCCGCGCTCTGGGCGCGTCCTGCAGGCGCTCGAGGAGTGGCTCGAGCAGGATGTGCCTGTCCTTCAAGACCTTGGCCCACGTATGAAAGAGGCCCGAAAGACGTGGTTCCTGACCCAGGAGCGACTGTCAGACCGACTGGAGATCAGCCGGGAAACTATAGCTCGCCTGGAGCGCGGCGCTAATCCCTCCCCCGCGACCCGCGACCTTGTGGTCAATTGGCTTGCTGAACCGGTGCCCGAACACCTGCTGCGACTGTGGGAACAACGGGAGATGCTGGAACAACAGCCCGGTCCGCGCATACGGGCCAAGAGGATCGAGTGGGCCATGAGTTACTCCGCCGCAGGTGCATACCTGGGTGTGTCCGGGGCCACGGTGGGAGACTGGGAAAAGGAGAAATACGCCGTGCCGGACCGCCATTTGCCTGCAGTCGTGGCCTGGCTCGAAGCGCCCATCACGGACAGGCCCAAGTCTGGCCGAGAGACGGCCCATGCAGAGGCGAGAACTATCGTCGAGCGGATGACGCGTGAGCGCAAGAGGCTGGGAATCTCCCTGGAGAAACTGGCGAAGATCCTCGGTGTGCACAAGAATCTAATCTGGCAATGGGAACGAGGGATCCATGTGCCCCGCCCTGACAGCCTGAGAATCACCGTGAACTGGCTGGAACGCGTCCAGGCGGGTGAGTATAGCTCGCCTGCCGCCTGAGCGATAACGCCCCTATACGCTGGGCCGGCAACACTCGTGGCTGTGGAATCCACAGCTGCCAAAGGCGGCCCGGTCGGAGAACATGAAACCCTGAACATCCAGTGCGCGGCATCCATCATCGTGATCGTAGTGCCGCGGCAGCTGTCACTCGATTTGGACCGCAAGACCGCCGATTCCACGCCGACCGCGCTGAAAATGAGGCCGCAGGAACGCCGCAGAGAGCCTGTTTTCACATCAGTTGAGCCAGGCGGATACCCGCAAGCTCGCGAAATGAGCCGGCTCGTTGAGACACCGGGCCGCAGGAGACATCTTCAGATCCGCGTACGCCCTCAATCAGCATCGTTGGGCTATCATGGAATTCTCCTGTTACTCGCCAGAGGCATGAATCCCCCCACCCTCTCACCTATCAGATTTCCAGAGACGAGGATGGGCATTACCCGGACCTCTCACCACTGCGGCGCGGTCTGCCACGTCGACGCGGACGGGCCTCCTCACCTTCCCAGAAGTAGACCACCTGGCCGTCCCTGGTCACCTCCAGGCTCTTCCCCAGCAGCTGCGCTGCCGCTCCCAGACGACGGCGGATCGCGGCGGTCGACTCGCCCTCTTCCGCCGTCAACTTGCCGACATGCTCGGCGTCGAGCTGGTCGATGTATCCCATGTACTCGCGCAGGATCGCCCCGCGGCTTCCCTTTAGAGCCAGCTCCAGGTGCGCACCCCTCGCGGACAGAAACTCGAATCTCGGCAACTGGGCCCTCCTGCAAATCTCCACGGCACGATGCAGCGTATCGTACCATCGTGGTGGTGAGTGCCACGATGGTGCGTTTCGGGGGACTCCCACGACCGCGGCGCCCCGTCAGCTCGTGGAGCTGGTGCCGCTCCCGGCTTTGAGACTCCCTGCGGACGCCCTCGAGTTGTAATCGTGGGGATGGGATTCGCTCAACTCCGGTCCTGTACACGGGTCGTCCGACACTCACCGGAGAGCACGGGGAAGGGCTTGCCGGCATGGTCGGCATCGACCTGCCCGAGGATGGTTGCCGCACTCAGCTCACCGTCGGAATCTGAGCCTGAGCAGTTGACCCCCAGACACTAGATAACTATGTTGGTGCCCACCGCAGTCAACACTCCCTGCCAGGGAGACCCTCGATGGTCATGGACCGCGCTCGCAAACATCGTCAAATGGCTGCCAGGGGCAGGTACCAGAGACTCTACTCCCACCTGTGCAGCCTGCCGGACCGGGAATGGAGGGTGTCGTTCGCGGACATCGAGGCTGTCCTGGGCTTTGAGCTGCCGGTGTCCGCACGCATGCATAGACCCTGGTGGTCGAATCAGATCGACCGCCATAGTCAGGCAATCGCGTGGATGGCAGCGGGATGGGAGACGGCAGAGGTCGACGTGCGCGGCGAGACTCTACTGTTTCGCCGTCGGCATACCAACACGATACGCAGGCCCTCTCTCGTTGAGGTCTGGCCCGTCCATTCCGCAGGCGGCTGGCCGGAGGGTCTGTCGCTCGACCGAGCCGACATCTATGAGGACACCGCATAGCGATGTTCATAGATACCAACGTGCTGGTCAATTCTCGGATCCTGGAAGCGCCTCAACACCTCATCGCAAGGCTGCACCTTGAGCGAGCGTTCAGCGGCGATGAACCACTGACAATAAGCCGTCAGATAATCAGGGAGTACCTGGCGGTCGTAACCCGTCCGCAGATCTGGCCTGTCCCCACCACTTACGACCAGGCGCTTGAGGGCGCGAACGCGCTTCTCTCAACTTACGAAATACTCGAAGATGGGCCCGTCGTCACTGACCAGTTGCTCGATCTGTGCACAAGTGTGTCGGTCGGCGGCAGGCAGATTCGTGACGCCAACATCGTGGCGACGATGCTCGCATACGGCGAGCGCAGGCTGCTGACGCTCAATGCCGCAGACTTTCGCCGCTACACTGACCGGATCGAGCTGGTGATCGACTGAGACACACGCCGGCCGCGTTAGAGGCCGTGAGGGCGGACCTGGTGCCCCTCTGTTCGTCGCGAGGGAGCTTCGGATGCCGTCTCCTGCTCACAGGGCTCGACCACACACCGGAGCCGGCGCAATACAGGCCGCAGCATAGTGTCATCTGGCATTTCGATTGGCAGATTGAGACGAGGCACGACAATCGCCTGATCGACCTGGTTGACTACCACGCAGACCAGGACCTCCCTGAACAGACCGTCGGCGTCCGGCTTCCCGGTCCTCATTCGTGCCGTGCGCGTCGATAGCGGTTATTGACACCCACGCCTTACCTTCCGTAGCATACGCGTAAGGAGTACGCCGTGCTAATCAAGATCACCTCTAAGCGCCAGGTAACCTTCCCAGCCCACGTGCTGGACGCGATGGGTGTCGGGCCGGGTGACCGGCTTGAACTCTCAGAGGGTCCCGACGGCTACCTGCTGCGCCCAAGACGCATCGACTACTCACGCCTGGGCACCCTTCGGGACAGCATCCCGGACGGACACCCACCGTTCGACGTCCGTACTTTCCGGGACAAGCCCCATGACCCAGCCCTACGGGATTGATACCTCCGTCCTGGTCAGACTGGTCACCTCTACGCCGGAATCGGACTTTCAGCGCTGCGTGAACGAGCTTCGCATTCTGATCGAGGAGCAGGACGCCGAGGTGTTCGCCTCGAACCAGGTGATCGGCGAAGCCTACATCGTGCTGCAGCACCACTACGGCATATCGGCGCCGGACGCCCGCTCCGCGCTTGCCGATGTGCTGACGAGCGGACTGGTCGCCCCGCTGAACGGGCAGTCAGTCATCCTGGCGCTGCGATCGTCAGGCGGCCCCGGCCTCTTCGACAGGCTTATTGCGGACGGATACTCGCGCGCGGGCCTGGAGACCCTTACGCTGGACAGACAGATGGCGACGCTTCCCAGCGTACGCAGGCTGTGAGATGAGAACGAGTTGGGGAAGTAACCTCACGGCTGCATCCCAC
>DAOUHG010000041.1:0-4298 GCA_034428835.1 Dehalococcoidia bacterium | reverse complement strand
GCCCACAGGCGCGCCTCTCCCCTGCCCTCCCCCTACCCCTCCTCTAGTAGAGAGTAGGTTGTAGGGGTGTAGAGCGTAGCAACAGATGATGTCACGAACAAAATCAGGCGGTTCTGTCCCATCAAACTGTAGTGATCGTCCCCTCTAACTGAGGTTGTTGTCCCATCAGACTGTATTTCGTGTCCCATCAGTCCGACATGAATGTCCCATCAGTCTGGCATGAGCGTCCCATCAAACTGTAGTGGGCGTCCCATCAAACTGTAGTTAGCCTTCAGCCTTTTGGCTCGTCATGCGGCGGTAGGATGCGGCGCCCGTCAATGCGTAGTTCGCCGTATTCTTCCAGATGCTCCAGTGCCGCCCATGCCCTGCGTGCCAACTCACGGCGGTTCGACTTCTGGCTGCTTGGGTATGCCAGCTCTATCGCATCATTGTCTGCGAGTGGTTCGTAGGGTTCGGGACCAGTCTTCCGCAGCCATCGGCCATCCTTCGTAGGCGCGTGGGTCCGCCCGGGTTCATGCCACAGGAACGACAGCCCCAGCAATGCTCTGTAGGCCGGAGCGCTCTCCGCGCCCCACTGGTCGAGCCTGAGGGGCAGCTCCACCCCTCCCTCGACCTCCGGCGGGATGTCGAGTACGACGTGGATAGGCATGTTCAGGTCGATACGCCCGAAGTTCTCGCTAATTCGCAGCAGGTGGTGGTAGCGGCCGTAGCCGGTCTGGGGTTCGAGGATCGGGATCCGTCCGTCTTGGTTGATGACCTGGATGGCCGCCCTGATGCGTGGCCACATCTCCCCCACCGAGGGCGCGCGCCTTCGTCTGCCGTCCAGCCGCTCCGGTGGATAGAGTGCGTCCCGAAGGTCCCGGAGAGTGATCTTGTAGGACACGAACCGTTCGCCATGTCGCACGAAGGCCGATGGAGCCGCTGCAAGCTTCACGAGCATGCGGGCGGGAATCGGGGCCGCTCCCCTACCCCCACGAGCCTCGCCGGCTTCCACACCAAGATCGTAAAGGTTGACCGGCAGAGCCGGAATACGCCCGGGTGATCGACTATCCTCGAATCCTGGCAACGCGATCGGCATGCCCTCGCTGTCTGAGCCAATGTATGCAGGAGTCAGATATAGCTTGTCCGTTCCTGAATTCAGGTCCCTGCGCATCGCCAGACGCGGCATGATGGAGTCTGCACGGAGGTTGCCGTCGGCGTCCCGGACGGCCTGCACCTCCAGGGGGCCAGACTGCCAGGCGCTGATGAGAGGCGCGAGTGGGTGTTTTATGCCTGCCTTCGAGTCTCTCTCGGCGGCCTCCTCCCAGACTAGGTGGGCGAGCTCCGAGATACTGCCACCGCTCTCTATGGTGGCGTCGTCGCCGGGGTCCAGCGCCTGCCACCGGTGGAAGAACTCTTCGCGGGCCTCAGAACCCCAGGCGGTTGTCGTGATGAGGTCGTCGAGCTGCCTGAATGTTGGATATTTGCTCGGCGGGCATTGTCCCTCGTTGCCGTTGGCCTTCCAGACGGCCTCCGTGAGATTGTGCAGGGCACCCAGGCTGGTGCTGGTGGTCATCGGCTTCCTCCGGTTCCCGGACCCCGACCCGTATCCGCCAGGTCTTCTCGCAGATCTGCTATCTCGAAACCATCGGCCTCGAAGTCCGCATTAAAAGCCAGTGCCGTGTTCACCGCATACAGTCTCATAACGACGCAGTTCATGCAGTCCACGAGGCTCAGGCCACGTTGGTTACGAGTCTGCAACAGCTTGACAGCCTCGGCGTGGTCCGCCGGAGACACCCAGTGAACTGTGAAACGCTCCGCGTCCGACAGAAATGTCATGCTGCTCTCTGGTCCGAGCCGGCTCTTCAGAAGCGCTGCTGACTCCACGAGGACGTAGTTGTGAGTCAGCAGCAAGTGACCTTCCGACATCATGGCCTCAAGTGAAGCTACTGCCTCGGTATGGTGAGAGTCCCTAGTGTCAGCGAGGGCCAGCACTGCGGAGGTATCGAGAAATATCACCTGACGAAATCCTGTGAAAGCGCCTCATCATGGAGCTCCGACAGAGGGCTCGGGCCTCCTGGCTTGGACCTCCCGGAGGCGATGAAGTTGAACCCGTCCGGTCCCGAGGCAGACCTACCGGTGGGCGCCAGATACTGAGTCAGCGCCTCCCTGACGACTGCGGCCAGCGACTTGTTCTCCGCATAGGCCCTCTGCTTCGCCAGTGTGTGGGTCGTCTCGTCGAGCTGTATCTGCGTTCGGATCATCGTGCTGTTCCCTCCCGGTTACAGCATACCACCATTGAGGCAGTGACGCACTTGGGGGTCTTCCGGATTCTCCAGCTGCCCGCGGCACCGGGCAGCTGGAGAATCGCCTTGCCCGACGGAATCGCATGTGACGGCCTGTCACAAATCCGTAACTCCGTGTCACCATATGGTTACAGGCTGCATGACTCACTGCCTGCCATTACGGCGTTTTTGCGTGACTTTGTTGAACAGTTACCTGGTTGCAACGGCCCAGATGTCCAGAGCGCCTCAATGTTACATGGGCGTCACTACCTGTTATTAAGGCGTAACCTGCCCGGCCGGGCCGATGCTGGCAGTCACGCGAGTGTGACCACGTGTGACTCGGTTGTGACCTGCGGACTCGGACTCCCCCACCAGCAGTCACATAGGCGTCACCACGGGTCACCGAACCGTAACTATGCGAAGCCCATGAACGGAAGACACTGAAACTGCTATACAGAGCGGAGTCCTAGTAGTACCGTCAGGACAGGATATCTGCGCTGATGGATACGCGGCGTTACGGGAGAGTAACCAAGTGGGAAGGAAGATGCTGGCTTGCCGATTGCCAGAGTCCTGGGACACGCGGGCACGGTCGGCATTCGAAAAATCCGGGGTCGAAACCATTTCGGAGTGGGTAGGGTCGTTGGTGAAGACGGAGGTCGTCAGGGTGGAGGCGGGGGAGGTTGCGAGGGAGGGTGAGAACGGACACTTGCCAGCTGAAATCAGGCTGGTTGCGGCAGAGACGGAGATCAAAGGGCTTCAGGCGCTTGTCGCGTCCCACCGCGAGCGAATCGCGGGGGCGCAGATGCACGCGCTCGACCTGAAGTCCGAAAACGACCGGCTTCATCAACACCTGGAGGAGGCCCACGCTAACGTCCAACGCGTGACGCTCATGCTGCCTGCGCCAGGGGATGAGGGCGAGGGCGGCGGGTGGCGATGGTGGCCTTTCGGCAAGGCTCGTGCGAGCTTCGGTTCGTAGCCCAAGTGGCTGTTCAGGCCTCCTCAGCGGAGTTCGTCGCTGAGGTTGTCGGACGTGTCGCTTGGCCTCACGGCCTCTGTCCATCCGGCACTTTGTCGCCGTGGTAGTGCCGAAGTGCGTCGTCGAACCGACACGGGGACAATCCCACCGGATTTTAAGCCCGGCGCGTCTACATTTCCGCCACTCCGGCACGTGTGAGTGCTCCAGTGGAGCAGAGCCAGCAACTCAGGCCGCCTCCCCGTAATTCCGGGCTCTATTTGAACTGATGGCGTGGGTAGAGGTACCCACAGCCCAGTCCGGCGCCTGAGGCTCGCTCAGCACGTCGCTCTCGCGGTCCAGAAAGATTATCGGCGGTTTCGGACCTAGGTCCTCTTCGCGCACTCGAGAATCAGCACGGCCCTGTCCTCGGTCATTTCAGAGGGCCGGCTTTCGGCGGGTACTGGTACTCGAGGCTCCAGAGGTTTCGGACAGCGTTCCTCCAATCGGTGCGGCCTGAAGTCCGGGACACGCCCTTGGGTGTCTGACTGGCGAAGAGCAACGCGCAGTCGTTTCTGCGTCCCCATGCGTCCCAGCTCGACAGGAAGGCCCGCACGCGGCCTCTCACGTTCTCGTCGCCGGCGAGAGGCCGCGGTAAGCGGGTCTATGACCAGCAGCCTGGCCTCGACGCTCTCGGCGAAGTGCCGCAGCTTCTCACCGGCCGTCGTCAGGGACGCGATGCTGGACACATGACCGCTGCGCAGTGGCGCCCAGAGCGGTCCGTGGTCGGCCATATGTCCACGAATTTGATCCTGCCGCCGGTGGCTGCGTGCATTCCCATCGCCGCGAGACGGCGGTCGAACTCGTCGAGGACGTCCTCCCAGGTGGCGATTACGACATTGGCAGGGCGGCCTATCTGCATTCAAGGATTGTTGGCTCGGTTCTCGAGATCTCTGCATCTTGCCATGAGATCGTCGAATGACTCTTCGTCGGCGAACAGCATCCCGCCCTGGATCATGCGGTGATAGTCGTCAGCCAGACGGTTCGTCCTTTCTGCTCGGGCACCAGTTGCAGGTGACCGG
>DAOUHG010000040.1:0-23856 GCA_034428835.1 Dehalococcoidia bacterium | reverse complement strand
TCGCTTTGACTACACCATGAAGCGGTCATAGCCTATTTTCTAGTGATACCTTACCATCCGTCATTCCCGCGAACGCGGGAATCCAGAGGCTTATCGCTCATTTACGGTCGCTTCACGACGAATTGGTATTACACGAAATTGGTATTAGACAACAAGAGGCGGAGCGTTTCCTACGCGCACTGGTGCAATCCGCTGATATTCTGATAGTTCCAAATGAATCTCGATGGACTGGCAAAGCCAATCATCTTATGAGGTTCTCGGATTCCCGGCGTAGAGTAATCAGCAAGGTGTTCCGCAGCCTGTATAGCGACAGTGAAAGGGCGCTTAGAGTTTGGCCTGAGAGCACGGAGGCAATTCCTATAGAAACGCTGACTCTGTTGCCTGACGAAGACGTCTATCTGGTCTCGGCATATCTGTCAGCCAACGCCGATGTACTTGTCACTGCGGATGTTCCGTTGTATGAGTCGCTGGCCGATAGTGACCTCGTCACATGCCAGATGCGGGATGACTTTCTGGGGAATTATCGACGATAAGCGGTTGTGGGCGTGGTCTGGACGCTACCTGTCCCGGACCATGAGGAAGTGGGTGAACTCTTCGATCTCCTCTCGTGCCGAGGGGGGTAGCTCAACCGGAGCCAGGGCCTGCATTGCGATGTCTGCCCACTCGCCGATCTCGGCGCGAGCCTGCTCTAGTACGCCGACCCTGTCCATGACTTCAAGGACTGATGCGACGTCGGTTTCGTCCAGGTCCTCTTTTTCGTAGATGCGGGACAGGCGCACGCTGTCGCCGCCCCCAGCGTTTTCCATCGCATAGACCACGGGGTATGAGTTCTTCTTGCGCCTTATGTCAGCACCCACAGGCTTGCCTGTCACGTCCTCCTGTCCCCAGACGCCGAGGATATCGTCCCGAATCTGGAATACGTACCCGAGCGCCCTTCCGCACTCCCTGAATGCTGCTACGGTCTCGGTATCCTCTGTACCGACCGCTGCCCCGATGTTCAGCGAGCACCTGAGTAGGGCGCCAGTCTTGCGTGAGATCATCCGGCGATAGTCGTCCATGCCTATGTCGTGTCGGCCTTCGAACGAGATGTCGAGGTACTGGCCCTCTGTCATCTCCAGATAGGCCTCCGTCAGGAGTTGGGCTGCTGTAACCGCGCGGCTCGCGTCCAGTCCCGAAGAGAGCAGCCTGTGGAGGGCTGTGTCGGCCACGACCCGCAGCACGTTGCCAGAGACCAGCGCCTGCGGTTTCCCCCACACGGCCCAGATCGTCTTGCGACCGTGGCGTGTCTCGTCTTCATCCTGGATGTCGTCGTGAACGAGCGAGAAGTTGTGGATGAACTCGAGCGCGACCGCCGCCGGTATGGCCTGGGAGACCGTGCCACCGACTGCCTCGCACCCGAACAGGCAGAGCGATGGTCTGACGGCCTTGCCTGTGGTCGAGGCCACCGGGGCTCCGGTCTCGTCCGCCCACCCCATGTAGTACCTGAGCATGTCGTACACGAACGAGTGGCGCTGTGACAGCTCCGACCTCAGCGCGCTCTGAATACGCTCCCCGTATCTGTCTATCATGGGAGGTAGTGGCACAAGCTGGGCGCTGTCTGGGGATTTGGGTCCGGTAATCAAGGTTCTCTCACGGTCTGTTTGTAAAACTTTTCACTTGCAGGTTTCAAGGTGCGTGTGCTATATTTCGCCCGAACTCAGACCTTGACCCGGACGGGTTCTTAGCCTCTCTTTCTCGTTCGCGCGGTCAGTGCCGCCATATCAGGGAGTCGTCCACAACGACATGCTTGACGAGTATTTTCGGCAGTATGCCCTGATCGCCATCTTCGTCGCAGTAGCTGCGGCAGTGCCACTCGGGATGCTGATAGCCAGTTGGGCGTTGACGGTACTCAAGATCAGGCCATACGCTCCGGATCCCATAAAAAAGGCGATCTACGAGTGTGGATTCGAGACACTTTCCGGCAGATGGAGCCAGTTCAACTTTAGATTTTACTCCTTTGCGCTGATCTTTGTAGTTTTCGATGTCGAAGTCGTTTTCCTGTTCCCATGGGCCGCCAGCTTCGGGCTGCTTACGGCCCAGTTCGGCGCATTTGTACTTCTGGAGATGCTGGTGTTTGTTGCGATCCTTGTGGTCGGGTGGCTTTACGCCTGGCGTAAGGGATCGCTGGAATGGAGTTGAGGCATGACACACGATCCAACCTCCGGCCTTCTTCTGCACCAGTCCACGTGGGACCTCGATAGGAAAGAAGGCGACTACGTAAATCATCTCAAGGCGACTCATACCGAGGCCCTTGCAGAGCCATTGCTCGAAGTCCCGGAGGAGTTCGAGCGAAACATCGCCATAACGTCCATTGACGCGCTTATCAACTGGGGGCGCAAGTCCGCAGTGTGGCCGCTGTCATTCGGATTGGCCTGCTGTGCGTTCGAGATGATGGCCAGCGCAATGTCGCGGTTCGACATCTCGCGATTCGGCATGGAGGTGTTCAGGCCGTCGCCAAGGCAGGCGGACCTGATAATCATCGCCGGAACAGTGACGTGGAAGATGGCCCCGGCAATCGAGCGGGTCTATCAACAGATGGCTGAACCCAAGTGGGTGATATCCATGGGAGTTTGCGCAACGAGCGGCGGACCCTACTACGGCTCCTATAGCGTGGTGCCGGGAGTCAACCATATTATCCCGGTCGATGTTTACGTGCCTGGCTGCCCGCCCCGTCCCGACGCTCTTCTGTATGGGATTATGCAGCTCCACGAGAAGATCAAGCGCTACTCCATTCAGCAGGGCCAGCAGAGAAGGAAGTAAGCCGACAAATTGACTAGGGCACACTCCGGGGAGGATGCGGCGCGCCTTATCAACGAATCGATTCCGGGCGCGGCTGTCGATAGCACGCAGACGGATGTCTGGGTGCTGCCTGAACATATGCTTGCTGTCGCTCGTCTTCTGAAGGACTACCCCGCGTTCGACTTCTCCTTTCTGAACGCGCTGTCCGCGGTTGACTACGTTGAATACTTCGAGATGGTGTACCATCTGCTATCGTTGCGACGGAACGCCAGCCTGGTGGTCAAGTCCAGAGTCTATGGCAGGGATGAGCCCGGCATTCACTCAGTGTATGACGTGTGGAAGGGTGCGAACCTACAGGAGAGAGAAGTCTGGGACTTGATGGGCATCCACTTCGAGGGACACCCGAACATGAAGAGAGTATTGCTTTGGGAGGGCTTCCCCGGGCACCCGCTCAGGAAGGACTATTTGGGTTAGGGACACCTAACCGGAACTGTAGTCGATGGCAATCAGGACAGAGCCAGTCACAATAAACCTTGGACCTCAGCATCCCAGCACGCATGGGGTATTCAGGCTGCGCGTAACGTTTGACGGCGAGGTGGTGCTGGACGTAGAGCCGGTGTTCGGGTACCTGCACAGAGGCTCTGAGAAGCTGGCTGAGTCGCGCACTTACGTTCAGATCGTCACGCTCACAGACCGTATGGACTACACTGCGAGTATGTCCAACAACCTGGCTTATGTCAGGGCGGTAGAGAAGCTGGCGGGCATTGAAGTGCCGGAGCGCGCGCAGTACATTCGAGTAATCAGCTCCGAGCTGCAACGCATTGCCAGCCACATGATGGCGACAGGGTTCCTCCTGAACGATCTGGGAGCTTTTGCTACGCCGCTGATGTACTGCTTCAGAGAGCGTGAAAGGATTCTGGACCTGTTCGAGATGCTTTGCGGCGCCCGAATAACGCTGAGCTACATGCGACCCGGCGGCGTCTTACAGGATGCCCCGGACGACTTCTGGCCAGCCCTCGACAGGATCGTCGAGGACCTTCCCGCCTCCATAGACGAACTTGAAGACCTGATAACCGGAAACGAGATTGTCCTGACGCGCACCCGCAACGTGGGGGTGTTGACGGCTGAGCAGGCTATCGACAACTCGGTCAGCGGCCCGATGCTTCGCGCTGCTGGTGTCCAGTGGGATCTGAGAAAAGCAGACCCGTACGAGGTGTATGATCGGCTGGAGTTTGACATTCCAATCGGCAATGACGGTGACAATTTTGACAGGTACACCGTTCGCGTCCAGGAGATGCGCGAGAGTGTGCGGATTATCAAGCAGTGCATCGAGCAGATTCCCGACGGACCCGTTCGCGCGAAGACTCCTTTCTTCATCCGCGCTCCCGATGGCGATGCCTACGCTGCTGTAGAGGGGCCAAAAGGCGAACTCGGTTTCTACCTGGTTAGCGATGGAGGCATATCGCCGTACAGGTGCAAGGTACGGGCGCCATCGTTCATCAATCTGAATCCGCTGCGGGAGATGCTCGTGGGCGGGAAGATGGGAGACCTGATCACAACTTTCGGGTCTGTCGACATCGTCCTCGGGGAGGTTGATCGGTGAATGCCGGATCGCTCTTCGAGGGGATCATCAGTTTTGGGAGCATCTACGACTTCATAGACGGCTTCGTTCCAGAAAGCCTGGACTGGGTGGTTTTTGCCATTGGAGCGGCGTTGCTGTCATTTGTCGTCATCAACGCGATGGTGATGTCCACTGCTGTCTACACGTGGTTCGAGCGGAGGGTGCTGGGCAGGTTCCAGAACAGGTTGGGTCCCAATCGGTGGGGGCCATTTGGCGTGCTCCAACCCATCGCCGATCTCCTCAAGCTCATCACAAAGGAAGACACGACTCCAGATGAGGCGGACCGTTGGGTGATGCTCCTCGCGCCGGTCGTCCTGCTGGTGCCAACTTTGGTCGTGGTCGCGGTCGTGCCGTTTGGGGAGAACTCCTTCCTGGGGCGGCTGAATATCGGGATCCTGTTCGTGCTGGGCGTGACCTCGGTCAACACAATTGCGATATTCATGGCGGGGTGGGGTTCGGCGAACAAGTACGCGATGCTCGGCGCGATGCGCGGTGTTGCGATGCTGGTCAGCTATGAGGTGCCCATGGCGCTGGGCGTAGTGGGCGTGCTGATACTTTCGGGTTCCCTCGCGCTGTTTGATATAGTCCAGAGCCAGTCGGTGCCGTTCCTCATCGTTCAGCCTCTCGGATTCCTGATCTTCGTGGCTGCCGCATCGGCGGAAATGAGCAGGACGCCGTTCGACCAGATCGAGGCTGAATCTGAGCTAGGCTCTGGCTACAACACTGAGTACAGCGGCATCAAGTTCGCGTTGCTGTTCCTTGCAGAGTTCATGGCCCCGATAATAACCGCAATGATTGTCGTGACGCTGTTCCTGGGGGGCACCAACGGATTTTCGCCCATTCCGGGACAGATTTGGTTTATAGTCAAGACGTTCGCGGTTGTGTTCGCGCTGCTGTGGGTTCGCGCGACGTGGCCCAGGCTTCGCGTTGACCAGATTATGGGATTCGCGTGGAAGGGGCTGTTCGCGCTCTCGCTGCTGAATATATTCGCGATCGCGATCGAGGTTGTGATTTTCCAGGACGACGCTGGCAACATATCGATGAGCTCGCTTTGGATCATGTCGGCAATCAACTGGGCATTAATGATCGCTGCGATCGTCGTGACAGCCAGGGTGCTCGGCCAGAAGAAGCTCGAACGGCCGGCGCCCGTTCCATCGCCGCTGGCGAACATGTATGCGGAGGCTGATTAGTGCTGAAGGAACAACGCCGGAAAGTTCAGGACAAGAAATCGCCGCTGGCAAATATGTATGCGGAGGCTGATTAGACTATGTATGGTCTCTCACTCCTCAAGGGACTGGGAGTGACGATGAAGAATCTCGTCTCTCCGGGTCGGGTATTCACCGTTCACCAGTACCCCGATCGCAAGATCGGGTTGGTAGGTCTCGCACGGATGAACGACCAGAACCCGGTCGCGTTCGCATTGCGACGCCCGGGCGAGTCGCTGAAGGCGCTCATGGGCCTGACCAGCGTGCGCGACCGACAGTACCAGCACCCCCGCTTTAGAGGAGAGGAGTTCTCCTGGTACGAGAATCGCTGTACGGGCTGCGCGGCGTGTGCGAAGTATTGCCCGCTTGGCATTATTAGAATTGTGACGGACCCGGCAAAGACCGACATCCAGGAGGGCGACAAGTACTTCCTCGAAGTGTTCGACATAGACATAGGTCGCTGCATGTTCTGCGGCCTTTGCGTCGAGGCGTGCCCGTATGACGCAATCCACATGGGCAGTGGGTTCGAGGAGGGCAAGTACAGTCGTCGCGATCTTGTTATAGACAAGGCCAGGCTGGTTGCCTCGCCCAAGCGTCCAAGCCACTGGTTCAGGCCTCAACTGTCGGCGAGCGAAGATTACAACCCGCTGGATGGCGATGAAGCGGACTGGCGGGAGGTACACCGGCAGGAACGGCCGTCGCTGACTGAACAGCAGCAGCGTTGGGGTCAGAGATGATCCTAGGCCAGGGCGCCGAGGCGTCCCTGATCGTCGACATAGTCTTCTGGGTGCTGGCAGTGAGCAGCATTGTCGCGGCATTCGCCGTGGTCCAGATGCGGAACCTGTTCAGGGCAGCGCTTTTCCTGATCGTCTCGTTCCTGGCAGTCGCTGGGATGTTCGTCCTGCTCCGGGCCGAGTTCATCGCCGCAGTACAGGTGCTGATCTACGTCGGCGCTATTTCAGTGCTGATAATCTTCGCCATTCTGATGACGGGAGAGGTGGAGACAGGCAGCCCCGCGCATTCGATGCGGATACCTGTAGGCATCGTGGCCGCGCTGTTCGGAATTCTGGCAATTTTCGTCACGGTTCAGACGGACTGGATAATCCTGGACAATGTCCTACAGGATGGACAGCTTAGCGCGGCAGCGACATCCAGGGTCGGGGAGGTCTTTTCCAATACGATTCCGTGGATCGCTCGCCTGCTGGTGCAGGACTTCGTGTTGGCTTTCGAAGTGGCGTCCGTCGTACTGCTGGCGGCTGTCATTGGCGCATTGGCGCTGATTCGCGAAAGGTGATTCGTTGAGTCTCGACAATTTCCTGATAGTCTCAGCGATACTCTTCGCCATTGGGCTGTACGGAGCGCTGTCGAAGCGCAATGCGATTGCCGTGCTCATGTCTATCGAGCTGATGTTCAACGCCGTGAACTTGGCGGCAGTAGCGTTCTCCAGGTACACGGTTCCCGCCTCGCTCTACGGCCGTCCCTCCAGCGATGGTGACCAGATGGTGCATTTGCTGCTGACCGGGCAGGTATTTGCGATATTCATCATCACGATCGCGGCGGCAGAGGTGGCGCTCGGTCTCGCGATAGTGATCGCCATATACCGCAGTCGATCCACCGTCTTAGTGACGGACGCGACCCAGATGAGGAAATAGCTCTGTATGTGGGTTGAATATCGCACCGTGCCCAGCCTGATGATGGCTGAGATGTGGAAGGACCTTCTGGAAGGCGATGGTCTGCCCACGAAGATTCTTCCGGTCGGAGACATCATGGACTGGGGAGAGAGGACGCCCTTCAAGGTGTACGTACCCAAGGGCAGAGAACACGTGGCCGACGAGATTCTGAGGAAGCTGTAGATGATCTCTGAATCAATCGTATGGCTCACCCTCTTCGCGCCGCTCGCGTCGTTCGCCGTTATCGGTTTCGTAATATGGCCGCTGGCCTATGCACGATCCGGCACGAGTCCCGGTCTTGGCCAATTGGGCAAGTCAGCCGGATGGCTGACCATTTTGGCCATCGGTCTCAGCTTCGTCATATCGGTGGCTGCGCTCTTCAGCACCGTTGCCAACCACGGCCACATCGAATACCAGGTCCACGAATGGCTGACCGTGGGCGCGTTTACATTCAACGTGGGCATCCTGTTGGACCCGCTCACCGCCGTGATGCTTGTAGTGGTAACAGGTGTCAGCCTGATGGTCCAGATCTACTCGCTCGGCTACATGAGCGAGGAGGAGGACCGAGGGTTCGCTCGCTACTTCGCCTATATGTCGCTGTTCACGACTTCGATGGTCGGCCTCGTGCTGGCGTCGAGTATCATCCAGGTGTTCGTCTTCTGGGAACTAGTTGGGCTATGTTCGTACCTACTGATCGGCTTCTGGTTCACAAGGCCGTCGGCGGCCAACGCCGCGAAGAAGGCTTTCATCGTGACCAGAGTGGGGGACTTCGGGTTCCTGCTGGCGATCATGTACCTGTTCTACCAGCAGGATACGCTGGCGGCTGCAGGACTCAATGGTCTGGACATTTCGGATCTGTACAGCGCAGTTGATTCGGGGATAATTGCAGGCGGAGTCGCGACATGGATCGCGGCAGGTATATTCGCCGGGGCTGTCGGCAAGTCGGGACAGTTCCCGTTGCATACCTGGCTGCCGGATGCGATGGAAGGTCCGACTCCAGTCAGCGCGCTGATCCATGCTGCCACAATGGTCGCCGCTGGCGTATTCCTGGTTGCCCGCTTCTTCCCGCTGTTCCAGGCGTCGGACGAGATGATGATAGCCGTTGCTATCGTCGGCGGCTTCACCGCGATCTTCGCCGCGTCGATGGGGCTGGTGATGAACGACATCAAGCGAGTGCTGGCGTACTCGACTGTCAGCCAGCTCGGATACATGATGCTCGCACTCGGAGTTGGCGCGTATGCGTTCGCGATATTCCACCTGTTCACGCACGCCTTCTTCAAGGCGCTGCTGTTCCTGGGCTCGGGATCGGTAAACCATGCCACGGGCACGTTCAACATGCGCTACATGGGAGGTCTGCGGCGATACATGCCGTGGACGTACTTCACTTTCCTGATAGGTAGCCTGGCGCTGGTCGGAATATTCCCGACCGCCGGCTTCTGGAGCAAGGACGAGATCCTGGCAAGTGCCTTCCACGAGGGGTCTGCCGTCGGCATGATCGTCTATGCGCTGGGCCTGATCGCGGCGTTCATGACTGCGTTCTACATGTTCCGCGCGCTATTCATGACGTTCAACGGCGAATTCAGAGGCGGCGCCGAGACTGAGGCCTCCGAGACGGAGGATGCTGAGGAACTGCACCTCGGGCACGTGAGCCTGCATGAGTCGCCGTGGGTCATGGTTGCTCCAATGGCGGTACTGGCTGTTCTTGCTGTGATTGCTGGATTTATATTCAACCCGCTGACCGATCTCGGAATAGTGCCGATCCACTGGTTCACGCACTTCATGGGTGAAGGATCAGTGGCAGTGGAGATTCCGCCCTTCGACATTACGCTTGCGGTAGTGTCCAGCGTGGTGGCTGTCGCCGGCATATTCGTCGCTTACATGATGTACTATCGGCAGACGTGGTCGGCGGAGGCGGTCGGAAGACGATTCTCGTCCGTGTATACGCTGCTCAGCTCCAAGTACTACTTCGATGAGCTTTACGAAGGTCTGCTGGTGCGCTGGTTCTTCTACGGCGGCGTAGCCCGGCTACTCGACTGGGGAGACAAGAACGTTGTTGACCGAATCGCGAACATGGTCGGTTGGCTTGGGGCAAACGTCGGAGGCGCGCTGAGACAGTTCCAGACGGGTCAGATTCAGCAGTACGCGGCAGCGATTTCGATAGGGGTAACAGTAATTCTTGGCCTGTACCTGTGGTTCCTGTAACCAAGTGAACCACAGTGTATGGTCCCTAATTGACAGGTAATGAAGAGTTGTTCACAGGTTTGCTGACATTAGCAGTGTTTCTGCCCATAGGCGCGGCAGTGCTTATCGCGCTGCTGGGTCGCGGCGCGCGCAACGTGAGGATCTTCGCTGCGGCCGTCTCGGTGGTCGAGTTACTGCTGACGTTCTTCATCTTCCTTGCCTATGACACGTCAGACGGCGCGTCGCAGTTCCAACTTGTCGATAGGGTGGCGGACTGGATCCCCATACCGTCGTTCGAGGTCCAGTATTTCCTGGCAGTCGATGGACTGAGTGCGCCGCTGGTGATGCTCACTGGGCTGCTGGGAATGGTCGCGATATTCGCCTCATGGAGCATAGAGCACCGGGTGCGCGAATACTTCGTGTGGCTGCTGGCGCTCCAGGGCGCGGTCGTGGGCGTGTTCACATCGCTGGACTTCCTGCTTTTCTTCGTCTTCTGGGAGCTCGAGCTGATTCCGATGTTCTTCCTGATCTCGATCTGGGGGAGCGGTCGCCGCGAGTATTCGGCCATGAAGTTCCTGATATTTACGATATTGGGAAGCGCCTTCATGCTTGTCGGCATCCTGATCCTGTACTTCACAACGGGATCGTTCGACATGACGGAGATGCCCGCTCTAGTGCGGCAGGCCAGCAGCGGCGTGCCCGCGCTGCTGGTGTTCCTGCTCCTGTTTGTCGCGTTCGCAGTCAAGCTGCCTGTTTGGCCGCTGCACACATGGCTTCCAGACGCCCACACGGACGCACCAACGGCGGCTAGTGTAATGCTGGCCGGCGTGCTGTTGAAGATGGGCGCGTACGGAATGTTCAGGCTCGGCGGTATCTTGCCGGATGTGCTGAGGGACGTGTCGTGGGCGCTGGCTGCGCTCGGGGTGATCAATATCCTGTACGGCGCGGCGGTTGTGTTCAGGCAGACGGATATGAAGCGGCTAATCGCATTCAGCTCTATCAGCCACATGGGATTCGTGCTACTGGGCCTGTCTTCGGCTGTCGGCGTCGCGGGAAGTGTATCGTCTGTAGGTCTGACGGGGGCCTCGCTCCAGATGTTCACACATGGCGCGATCACCGGTCTGCTGTTCCTGCTGGTCGGCTATGTCTATGAACGCGCCCATACTAGGCACATTCCGGACCTGGGCGGCCTGGCAGGGCGAATGCCTATACTGGGTGCAGCGCTGCTGGTCGCAGGACTGGCATCGCTAGGGCTGCCATCGACCGCAGGGTTCGTCTCAGAAATCCACGTCTTAATCGGAACGTTCCCTGTCTGGAGTTGGATGACCGCTCTGGGCGCTTTCGGAGTGGTTTTGACAGCAGGTTACATCCTATGGATGGTGCAGCGAGTTATGCTCGGCCCGCTCAACCCTCGGTTTGTGAACCTGCGCGACGCGACTCCTCTTGAGCTAGTGCCAATTGCGGCTCTGGTTATTGCGATAATGGTGGTCGGCATATTCCCGGGCACCGTGACCGACGTATTCGCCACGGGGATCAAGCCAATTGTGGAGTCCCTCCAGATGGACCTGGTCCTAAGCAGAGTGAATTAGCGAGACAACCGCAAAGTGACGCTAAACGACATATACCTTCTTTCGCCTGAGATCGCTCTGGCAGGAGTGGCGATGCTGCTGATCCTGCTCGATCTCGTTGTGTCCAGGAAGAGCGTACTTTTGGCCGTCGGTGTGATCGGCCTGGCCCTGTCTGTCGTCTTCAGTCTCGTTCTGTGGGCCGACCTCAACTCCGAGTCGACGGGCCAGATGCAGGGCGTATTCGGGACACTGGTGGTCGACAAGTTCAGCTTGTTCTTCAAATTGCTCCTCGCCACCGCTGCGGCGCTGGTGCTTTTGATGTCCGGTGCCTACGTCGATCGCATACAGCGCTTCCGAGCAGAATTCTACGGGCTGATCCTGCTTGCGACGTCAGGCATGATGTTGCTGGCGTCAACGACTGAGCTCATCACGATCTACGTGGCACTGGAGCTAACTGCACTGCCGACGGCGGCGCTGGCCGCGTTCCTGCGCGACGGCCGCTCGGCAGAATCAGGGATGAAGTTCCTGATCCTGAGCGCCGTCAGCTCCGCTGTGCTGCTTTACGGTATGGTGTTCATCTACGGGTTCACGGGCACAACATCGCTTGCCGAAATCGCGGCGCGGATTGGCGGCATGGTCGACGCCGGGCTGCTCGATCCCGCTGAGGCCTTCGGAGACAGCAAGGCCCTTCTGTTCGGGATAACGCTGGTCATAGCCGGATTCGGATTCAAGATATCAAGCTTCCCGTTCCAGTTCTGGGCGCCGGACGTCTATGAGGGCGCGCCTACGCCGATAACGGCGTTCCTATCCGTGGCGTCGAAGGCCGCAGGCTTCGCGGTACTTCTCAGAGTCTTCTACATATCGTTCCCGATGGACGTTGTGAGCGAGAACTGGTCCACGATTTTCGCCGCGCTGAGCGTCGCGTCGATGACTTTCGGCAACCTTGTCGCGATTCGTCAGAACAACATCAAGAGAATGCTCGCGTACAGCACGATCGCCCATGCGGGCTACGTCATGGTTGGACTCGCGGCTTTTGCTTCCGGTTCTGTGGAGCAGACGGACATCGGGACGAGCGGTATCCTGTTCTACCTGGGCGGGTACGTTGCTACCAACCTGCTGGCCTTTGGCGCGATAATCGCCGTATCCAACAAGATTGACTCCGACGACATCGACCGCTACGCGGGTATGATGAGACGTGCCCCTCTGCTGGCAGTAACGTTGGGATTTGCGATGGTCTCGCTGACGGGGATTCCTCCGACCATCGGTTTCATGTCTAAGATATACCTCTTCGGCGCAGCTGTAAGCGCCGACATGGCTTGGTTGGCGATCGTCGGAATGGTAAACAGCGTGGTCTCGGCCTACTATTACCTCAGAGTTGTCAAGGTCATGTTCCTCAAGGAACCCTCGGACGACAGCTCGATTACCTCAGACGCCGCAACGGGAGTGGCGTTGACTGCCACAGCGGCGGCGACCTTAGTTTTCGGCGTCTATCCGACACCGTTGATCGAGCTTGCGCGAACCGCGGCCGCCTCTCTGGGCGTCTGATCCATAGGTGAGGAGGGGGCTATGTCTGAAGCCTGCTGCGCTCCCACAGCGGAGACCGACAGGCCTACGCCTCGTCAGGCCTCGGCTGGTCTCGTCAGGACCAAAGCTGTTGGACGCGCTCCCGAGGGAATGGTCCACATACCCGGGGGCAGGTTTCTCATGGGCACTGACGACCACGTCGGATTTGCCGCCGACGGTGAAGGGCCGGTGCGAGAAATTGAAGTCTCGCCGTTTCTGATCGATGAGACCGCGGTCACAAATGCGCAGTTCGGCAGGTTCGTTAGGCAGACCCGGTTCAGGACCGAGGCCGAGCGGTATGGCTGGTCGTTCGTGTTGCATTCGTTCGTCCCCAGGAGGATCGTCAGAACAGTTACGCAGGCAGTCGCGGAAGCGCCCTGGTGGTGGCAGGTGGATGGCGCCTGCTGGCGCAGGCCAGAGGGTCCGGGCTCGGGAATAGGTCGCAGAATGGACCATCCGGCTGTCCACATTTCATGGAACGACGCGCAGGCATACTGCCGGTGGGCCGGCAAGAGGCTGCCCACCGAGGCCGAGTGGGAGTCGGCGGCTCGCGGCGGACTCGTCGGAAGACGGTATGCCTGGGGCGACGACCTGACCCCTGACGGCAGACACATGTGCAACATCTGGCAGGGTGAGTTCCCGGACCGGAACACGAAGGAAGACGGACACGTCGGGACCGCGCCGGCCAGGTCTTTTGATCCCAACGGCTTCGGCCTGTACAACGTCTCAGGCAACGTCTGGGAGTGGCAGTGGGACTGGTACAGTCCAATTTTTCATCGCCAGGGCCCCACCGTCGACCCCGCAGGTCCGCCTTCGGGCGTCAGCAGGGTGATCCGTGGCGGATCGTACCTTTGCCACGAATCATACTGCAACCGCTATCGCGTCGCAGCCCGCAGCGCGAATACACCGGATAGCTCCACCGGCAACATGGGCTTCCGGAGCGTGGTGGACGTGGCATCATCCTGAATGCACGCCAGCTTATGCTCGTGGAGACTATGACCGACCGGCTATCACCCTCTGACTACGCGGGAAGCCACTTTCGGTTGACCTTGCAAAGGTAGCTGAAGGTCGGGTTCACGAACTGGGTGCAGCGCGCTTCCAGCACCTGGCCCAGGAACAGGTACGCTTCTCCTCGCTCGAAGCCGTAGTCAGTCTCGAGCCACAGCAGCATTTCTGACAGGGCTATCCTGAAGGCGTCTTCCGCGGGCCGAACAATCCCAGTCGTCATGATGTGGGTCTCGTTCTCGATTCGGGGCCATGTCATGTTTTCGGGTAGAGGGGTGAGTTCGCACCGAATTCTTGCGGTTCCGCCGGTCTCGATTCCGCCGGCGCCGCAGATCTCGCCATCCCCCTGCCGGGCGTGCATGTCTCCGACATGCAGCAGCGCTCCCGGTACCTGAATCCGTATGTGCACCGACGCTCCGGATGTGACCTCCTGGATGTCGAAGTTGCCGCCCCACTCTCCTGCCCAGGCGTTGGTCCACCGGCTCTTTGCCGGGGCCACGCCCACGACTCCGAGCATAGGCTCAACAGGGAACTTCAGGTCGTCGCTCCAGTGGATAAGGCCGTCACTGATCTGGACGATTTTCTCGTGGTGGCCTATCCCCGTTGCGCCCATCCAGCCGGGCATGGCTCCCGTGCTTCCCCTGAACCGGGTATAGCCGAACGGTTCGGTCTGGATGTCCAGAACGTGGACAATCAGCACCTGTCCAGGCTCCGCGCCGTTGACGTAAATCGCTCCGCTCGACGGGTTGCCCCCGATCAGCTTGGCTTCCAACTCTTCCTGGTCCGGATGGCCCTCTATCCAAGGGCCGCGATTCATCTGCGTGACGACCTCGAACTCCTCGCCCGGATCGACGAACAGCGTCGGAGCGTTATCAGGCCCAGTCTCAAAGTACAGAATGTCCTTGGTTGCGCGTTTCATTGTTGACCCTCCAGAAATGCTCTCGCTCCGTCCATGAATAGATTGGTAGCGCGCGCCGACGTCATAACATCGTCTGCCATCGGCTTGCCTGCAGCATGGACAGCGGCGCGCACCTGCTGCTCGAACTCTTGGACACGGGAATGGTTGGGCTGACCGGGAAGTCCCATTGACTGGGCGATATCCTGAGCGCCGGACGCGTACAGATCGATGCCGTCCACCTCCAGGATTTCGTCGATGTTGTCCAGTACCTGGATGTCCTCGAGCTGGGCTATTACGAGAATGTTGTCGTTCGTATGTTCCATGTACTCTGGTAGCGACTCTACATCTCCAAAGTAGGCTCCTCGACCCGAGCCGAAGCTGCGAAGTCCCCTGGGAACGTATCGACAGGCGTCTGCGAGCTTCTGGGCGCGGTCGGCGTTGACGATGTGAGGTCCGGTGATGCCCAGAATGCCCCGGTCCAGGAATCTGAGGATCGTGGGATGCTCAATGTCCGGCACACGTGCCATCGGCGTAAGGCCGGCCATGTCGGCGATTCGGCAGAGGTCGTCGAGCAAGTCAACTGTGAAAGGGCCGTGTTCGCTGTCGAAAGTCACGAACTCGAACCCCACCCGTCCGCCAAGCTCAATCAGTGTTGTGGACGGGAAAGACAGGTTCAGTCCGTAGGCCATCTGGCCCTGGCGCATTCTGGTTACGACGTTGTTGACCCTCATATGGGCAGTCCTCCTCTACCTTTGGCTGGCTGTATTATAGACCCAAGTTGCTGCGACGTTGGCGGTATGCGGTCGCCTGTTCGTCTTGACACGCGAACGGCTAAAGTGATAATTTTCACAACAGTTTTGCAGCACACAGGCAACGGCTCTCGGCCCCCTGACCTTGACACTCCCAGACCCCAGTGTGATAATCGTCAGCGGCCTCCAAAGGGCCACAATTTTTGTGAAATAGAAACAGGTTTTTCGACCGCTTACCGTATGGATGTCATACCCATAACGATGGACCCGAGAATGATCGGGCCTGAAAGCTGGAGCGAGCTGGGCAGCCTGCTCATAAGCCTCTGGCTGTCAGTTCTGTTTATCGTTCTGTTCGCCTCGAACATGATACTGGGGCACATCATGATCCCCTCGTTCATCATGTCAGGGCACGTTCCCGAGAGCTGGCGCAAGTTCAGGCCTCCACTTTACGTCTTGGCCGTTATCAGCTTCGTTATTGCCATGTTCTTCCTGAGCCGGGCCGTGGACTACGCGGGCGTTCTCAGGAACTTCTGGCCAGACTACTGGATCTGAAACACATCATCCGACCGATATCCAGGATAGCCGTGATTTGATTCCAGGCGACTTTCAGATAAAGAAGCCCACCGGTAAGCAGATGTTTCTCGGTGCGGTGTTGGGCATTGGTGGATTAGTCACAGCGATTGTGGTGCTGGTCGGTCTCACCTGGGTCATCTCGGCTTGGTTTGGAACCCCTATCATTTTTGGGTCGGACGAAGGCCCTGAGCAACCGATCGCGTTCCCGCATACAACGCACGTACAGGACCTTGGCCTGGATTGCACTTTCTGCCACCGTCAGGTGGAGACCACGGCCCAGGCCACTATCCCCGCTGTCGCAATCTGCATGACCTGCCACCAGGCTGTTCCTGGAAGCACTGAGACGGCCCAGGCTGAAATCAAGAAGATCAAGGACGCCCACAAGAACAACGACGCCATCAACTGGGTTCGCGTGCATCGCGTTCCCGACCATGTACACTTCGTTCACGAGGCGCACATCAAGTTCTTCTCCGAGCGGGATGGGATACCGGCATCGCAGGTATGCTCAACCTGCCACGGCGACGTAGGCTCGATGGAGAAGGTGAAACAGGTCCGCACGCTCAAGATGAGCGACTGCGTGGACTGTCATCGCGACAACGGCGCGCCTACAGACTGCACAACGTGCCACTACTAGAGGGGCGCATCCGCTTGGATTACAGACAATGGCATTAACCAGAAGACAGTTCCTGACTCTCACCGGCGGCTCCGCGTCCGCGGCGATTCTTTTCGCCGCCTGCGGTGTGCCTGAGGATGAGCTGCTTGTCGAGTCGCCGGTGCGTATGCCGGAGGACCTCGTCTCTGGGAGAGACAACTGGTATGCCACCCTCTGCAGGGAGTGCAGCTCCGCTGAAGGCATTGTAGTCCGTGTTATGGAGGGCAGGGCGCGCAAGATCGAGGGTAATATCGATTACCCGACCAACGTGGGCAAGCATAGCGCGAGATGCGAAGCTAGTCTCCAGGCTCTGTACAATCCGGATCGAATTCGGGGCCCGATGGTGCGCGCGGGTGAACGCGGCACGGGGCAGTTCGAAGAGATCAGCTGGACCGACGCCATCGGCAGGCTTACCTTCCACTTGCAGAACATCCAACAGGCACGGGGCCAGCAAGGGGTGGTGATTGCCACCGATCCGGTCGGGGGGCACCTCGGCCTCGTTATTAGCAGATTCGCCAAGCAGTACGGCGCAAGGCATGTGCCATACGAACCGCTCGAAAGCACCAACCTGAACACGGCGATCAAGACTGTGTTCGACCAAGACCGGATGCCGGACTTCGACATCGAAAATTCGCAATTCATCCTGTCTTTCGGGGCGGACTTCCTCAACACCTGGGGGTCGCCCGTGCGATACGGACGCGGCTACGGCAAGTTCAGGCAGGGCGACCGCGAGCGGGGTACCCACTACCACGTAGATTCACGTTTCTCGATGACAGCCGCGAACGCGGACAGGTGGATACCGATCAAGCCTGGAAGCGAAGGGCTTCTGGCGCTGAGCATCGCTGAGGTCATCGTGCGAGAAGGCCTTGGAGACTCCGCTGCCGCAGAGGCGCTCACTGGCGGAGACGCCGAAGCGCTTGCGGAATTCGCTCCTGAAGTGGTCGCGGACAGAGTGGGCGTATCCGCGGAGAAGATCACCGATATAGCCCACAATTTCGCGGGGCATGGGCCCGCGATCGCCTTAGGTGGAGGCTCGGCAGGCGCGCACACCAACGGCCTGGTCAACCTGATCGCCATATACTCGCTCAACTTCCTGGTGGGCAGCGTCGAAACTCCCGGCGGTGTGCTGTTCAATCCAGCGCCTCCGCTGGAAGATCTCGCTACACCGCCGAACACAGGCTCACTTTCCGATTGGCAGGGCATTGCCGCGGACATGCGCGCCGGCAAAGTCAACACGCTGATGGTGGGAGGAGCGGACCCGTTCTACGGACTACCGGCCTCGGTCGACATCTACGATGCTTCGTACGATGTGCCGTTCATCGCCAGCTTCAGCAGTGTGATGGACAACACGACACTAATGGCCGACCTGGTTTTGCCCCAGCACACAGCGCTTGAGGATTGGGGAAGCGATAGTCCTCACTTCGGCGCGGGCTACGAGCTGCTTGGATTCCAGCAGCCTGTAGTCAGGCCCTTCTTCGAGAATCGTGGTGCTGAGCTTGGAACACGAGGATTCGGTGACGTGATCCTGACCCTGGCTCAAGGACTTAACCTAGACCTGGAGTTGGGCGGCGAGACCTTCAAGGACATTCTCCAGTCCGATGCCCAGAAGCTTTACAGCCTGGGAAGGGGTTCCGTGAGTGCCACCAACTTCGGGAGTTTCTGGAACGGCGTGCTTCAGCGGGGCGGCTGGTGGGATACTAGTGCTGGGTTCGCGGGCGGCATCACAAGGCCTCCTGAGCTTCCCGATTATCAAGAAGCGCAGTTCGATGGAGGCACGGGTTTCGAGTACTACCTGACGCCGTTCAGCCAAACGGGCATAGGTGAAGGCCAGCGCGCGCACCTACCGTGGATGCAGGCGACGCCGGACCCGATAACTACCGCGACCTGGCGCACGTGGATCGAGATCAACATGCACGTTGCCGAGGACCTCGATATTCGTGAGGGCGACGTGGTCCGGGTGACCTCGCCGCGAGGTTCTATCGAAGCGTTGGCATTCCCACATCCGGGAGTACCGCCGGACACGGTGTCCATTCCGCTCGGACAGGGCCACGCTGGGAGTGGTCGGTACGCCAAAGACAGAGGATCGAACGTGTTTTCGATACTCGCCCCTCTGGCCGATGCCGATACCGGAGCGCTGGCCTGGGCAGCAACCAAGGTAAACATCGAGAAGACCGGCGAGTGGGTGCGGGTTCCCAAGTTTGAGAATACCGTTCCCGACCTTCCTAGAGACGAACACCAGCGCGTCGTCCAGACGACGTCAGAAGATAGCTAAGGGAGCTTTCTAAATGCCCGAAAGCTGGGGAATGATAGTCGATCTTGACAAGTGCACGGGCTGCCAGGCCTGTGTGGTAGCTTGCCAGGCCGAAAACAACATTCCGATCAATGAGGAAGAGCACTTTAACCAGAGACGAGCCATCCAGTGGATACGCGTGGAGCGTTACTGGGAAGGCGAGTTTCCTAATATCAAGGCGAGGTTCGTACCGATTTTCTGTCAGCACTGCGCGGATGCGCCGTGCGAGCCCGTTTGCCCGGTCTATGCGACCTATCACAACTCAGAGGGTCTGAACGTTCAGATTTACAACCGCTGCATCGGCACGCGGTTCTGCGCCAACGGCTGCCCGTACCATGCGAGGTTCTTCAACTTCTGGGAGCCGTCGTGGCCTGAGAGCCTGACCAACCAGTTGAACCCTGACGTCACAGTGCGCAGCCGAGGCATCATGGAGAAGTGCACGTTCTGCATTCAGAGGATCCGTCGCACAAAGCGCACGGCAGTGCAGGCGATGGGAGACTCATCGGCTGAGGCGGTCATGGCCAACCCGGTATTCGAGCGATCCATAAGCCCGGCGTGTGTTAACGCCTGTCCGACAGAGACCCTCGTTTTCGGCGACTTGTTCGACATGCTTTCGGCAAAGCGAGAAGGCGAGAAACTGCCCAAACCCAAGAACAGGGCACAGGAGATCGTCAAGCATGAGCTTGAAGATGGAAGGGGGTACCGTATTCTTGAAGAGTTGGGCACCCATCCATCTGTGATCTACCTCCGCAAGGTCGATAAGGAAACTCAGGAAGCCTCACATGGCTAGTAGCGCACACGCGGCGCCCCACGAGGGCCCCCACATAGACGCTCGCGTCGCCGAGCCGCCGACCTCTCCAAGAGAGACGACGGACGTGCTCGTCGACAAGTATCTGAAGGTCGGCGATAACTTCTGGAGAGCCGCGACGGTATTCGGAGTTCTCACTGTTTTGGGAATTATCGGCGTCGTGGTGCGGTTCACGGACGGTGTCGGTGATACCGCTGTCTGGGGCTATTACGTCGCGATGTTCAGCTTTATGATTACCACGGCGTCAGCCGCGCCGATGGTCGCCATTGCTCCAAGGCTCACGAACGGCCACTGGCGCAGGCCATTGTCTCGTGCCGCTGAGCTATGGAGCGTTGTCGGTCTGCTCAGCCTGCTGTGGTTCATCCCAATGCTATGGATACTGCCACCGCTGAGCGACGGCCGTCGTTCGCTCTGGTTCTTCGACTTGAGCGACCCCAATGCGGTGCCGTCCTATTCCCCCCATATATGGGCATCGGCCGCGATTCTCGGGCTGGTCGTGACTGGCCTCGCTCTTCTTTGGGTGTCCAGTCTTCCAGACTTTGCTTCCGTCGCTCAACGCGCTCCGCAGGGCTCGCGTCAGCAGCGCATCGCCAAGTGGATGGCTCGAGGATGGCAGGGGACCTCCGCGCAATGGTTCATGGTGAACCGTCGCCTCGGAATTCTCGGGGCGCTCTACTTCATGATGATGGTCTTTGTCCACTTCCTCATCAGCGTTGACTTTCTGATGACGCTGGTGCCTGGATGGATCGACGCCCTGTACCCCGTAACACACGCTGCGAACGCGCTCCAAGCAGCAGCTGCGACCATGGTGCTGACGGCCTGGATTCTCAGGACGTTCTGCGGGTACGAGCGCTACATCGGTCTCGACCAGATATGGGGCCTCGGCAAGCTGATGTTCGCGTTGTCGCTGCTCTGGTTCTGGTTCTGGTTCTCCAGCTTCAATGTGCTCTGGTACGGCAAAAAGCCGTCTGAGCAGGCAGTTATTGAGTTACTGACGACCGGTCCATATTTGTGGGTGTTCATGGCGGTTTTCCTGCTGTGCTTCGTGATCCCACTGTGGACATTGATGTGGAATCCCGTGCGCAGGAGCCTTTGGGGGCCGCCGCTATTGGCTGTGAGCGTCCTACTGGGTACGTTCCTCGACCGGATCAGGCTCTTCGTAGCAGCGTACTCGGTCGAGGGCATCGGAAACCCCTTGTACCATAAGCACGCGCTCGACTTGGACCATATACCGAAGACGGTTCTGCCGGATATCTTTGACATCTTTATCCTGTTGGGAGCTGTCGGCGCTTCGATTCTGGTGTACATGTTCGCCACCAGAATCTTCCCGATAATCAACATCTGGGAACAGCGTGAGCTTCAGCTATACGACAGAGGCCATGAGCCGTATCATCGAGGCCACGTCCGAATAATGGGTAAGAGCGAGTAGCGCCGGGGCAATATGCTAGAACACGTACAGCTAGATCAGAAGACGATCAACAAGGAGCTGCTCGGCGGCGTGCTTAGCACGCCACGCTGGTGGTTGCCTACTGTTCTCTTCCTCCTCGTGGTTGTGTTCACCGGCCTTGGCGCGTTCGGCTATATGATGAACAAAGGCCTCGGAGTCACCGGACTCAACAGGCCGGTGTTTTGGGGCTTCTTCCTGGTCAACTTCGTTTTCTGGATTGGTATCAGCCACGCCGGAATCATGATCTCGGCCATTCTGAGACTCACACAGGCTGAGTGGAGGCGCCCCGTCACTCGTGCAGCAGAGGTGATGACAGTCTTCTCGCTGATGGCCGCGCTCCACACGCCGCTGTTCCACGTTGGACGCCCGTGGCGAGACTTCTGGGTCTTCCCATACGACTTCGCACGCGGGGTCTGGCCTAACATCCGTTCTCCGTTCGTCTGGGACCCGAGCGCGGTCATGACATACTTGATCGGCAGCTCGCTGTTCGTGTTCATCGCGCTGCTCCCTGACATGGCGATTATCAGAGATCGGGCCAAGAACATCTGGGTCAAGCGACTTTATGCCGGGCTGTGCCTCGGATGGCGCGGGACTCCCAGGCAATGGAAGCTCCAGGCTGTTGCGGGCATACTGCTCTCTGCGCTGGTGCTGCCAGTGTTCGTCTCCGTACACTCGATCGTGTCCTGGGACTTCGCCGTGGTAATCGGCGTCGAAGGATGGCACTCGACGATCTTCGCGCCGTACTTTATCATCGGCGCGATCCACTCCGGGGTGTCCGCGGTCGCCATGCTCATGGCGCTTGGCGTCTGGATGTGGAAGCTGGATAAATACATCCGACCTGACCACTTCGACGCAATTGGCAGACTTCTGATCGTCGTCGCCACCACGTGGTTCTTCTTCTTCTTCCTGGAGTGGGTGTTCGCACTCTACACGCTGGAAGGACCGGAGATCGTTCTGCGTGAGCTACAGGTCTTCCAGTGGCCCTACTCGATGCTGTTCATAGTGTTCTTATTCACCGCCTACTTCATCCCCGTTCCGATGTGGCTGTTCAAGTCGGTCCGGCGTTCGGCCTTCTGGATGCTCATCACCACGATCCTAGTGAACGTGGGAATGTGGCTCGAGCGTTTCATCATTATCATCCCCAGCCTGGCCCGGCGTCAGCCGCTGAGCTTCGACTGGGGCACCTACCATCCGAGCATAGTCGAGATACTGATCGTCGCGGAGACCTTCGCGTTCGTTGCGCTCGGTATGCTCCTGTTCAGTAAATTGTTCCCGCTCATTCCGATCTTTGACATCAAGGAGGGAATGATAAACAGACGCGAATTCAAGATTGGACGTCGCACTATTCCGGCGACCGTCCGCGAATGAGGTAAGCGGTTATGCTTGCAAAGAAGAGCGTTCTTGGCCTGTTTCCAGAGGGAGAAGAGGACAAGGCGGCCGACGCCCTCGACGCGCTCCGCGATGAGGGCTACACGCAGTCCGAGTACGAGGTAATCACCGGTACTCCGTACCCAGAGGGCACGTTCGGCGAGGAAGAGCCGAAGCACACCCTGTTCAGGTGGCCACTCATGGGCGCCGCGTGCGGGTTCATCGTCGGCTTGGTTCTCACGTCCGGCACGCAGCTCGCCTACCCGCTGGTCACCGGCGGAAAGCCGGTGCTGTCGATTCCGCCCATGGCCATCATCATGTATGAGGGCACAATGCTCGGCGCCATCATCTTCACGGTCATTGGCGTCATCGTCGAGTCCCGCCTGCCGCGCCTCTTTATGGGGGCGTACGACGAGCGTATAACCGAGGGCTACATCGGAGTGGCCGTCACCACCGACGAGGAGCGAGTTGGGAAGGCTGAGGAAGTGCTCAGAGAAATCGGCGCCGAGGACATCAAGCGCGGCTGGGAGTCCTGAACGCCTTGAATCTACTGATTGACAGGACCTCGAAACTCGATATGGCTGCTCTCAAGGACGCATTTTCACGCTCGAACCGTTGCGGCGAGTCACGGTCTCGCGCATCGGCGATAGGGATTGCTCTGCTTGTAACTGCACTAGCGATGTTCGCTTTCGTCGGCTGCTACAACAACAACACTGGCGAGACCAATATCGGCGACTCGATAAGGTTCAAGCTACCCGCGTTTCCCGAGACCGGATCGAACAAGGTCCAGGTCTTCACCGAGATGCACTACCAGCCTTCCTACCGGTCCCAGGAAGGGCCCAGGCTGGACGTTCCAAGCAGCGCCGTACCGACGTCCGGCAAAGAGGTTGTGCTGACCTCCGTGGAGGAGTACGCCGCGCTGGAGAATCCCGGAGGCGACGCCGCCAACGGCGCGGCGCTCTTTGCAATCAACTGCGTCGTCTGCCACGGCACTGAGCTGGACGGACAGGGTTCTGTGATGGTCACCGGCCCCAGCATGGTCCCGGCGAATCTCAGGGGCGAAGTCACGATGGAGCGCACTGACGGTGAGCTGTACGGCCTAATCAGCTACGGAGGCAACACCGGGTTCACCACGCGCGTTCCTGCCCTCGAAGACCCCACCGTAGACGGAGAGCGGTGTGTGGGTCAGGGTTCCTGCCCGATGCCAGAGTTCCGCAAGCTGCTCGCCGAGTCGGAGCGCTGGGACCTGGTGGCGTACCTGAGGGGTATGCAGGGGCGGTAGGGGGGCGGGCCGTTTTGTCTGCATACGGTCTCAGTCTCCCTATCCTCATGGAGGGAACTATGGCCAACCCCGAGACTCGATTCCAACCAGCATCCTTCACAGCCTCCTTGAGGAGCCACCATCAGTCCATGTGGCCCACATCGGAGGGTGTTTGCCAACTTCATCGCACCACGCCTCCATGTGGCTCCTCAAGGAGGC
>DAOUHG010000039.1:0-1963 GCA_034428835.1 Dehalococcoidia bacterium | reverse complement strand
AAGAATCCTCCACTTGGTCCAACACTGCCACCGCCACGAGGCTTGCAGCGACAGCCGCACCGAGTACAGCTGCTAGCGTAAGGAGGGCGATTAGCTTCCTCTCTACACTTCTGAGGCGCTCCTCGCCCTGCTCTGCGAGAGTCCGAATGCTGCATTCGATTGCAGGTATAAATGCAACGTGACTAGAATCGAAATAGGAACGATCAGATGGCTTTTTTTCTGCCGGCCCCTTTAACCTCGGCCAGAACAAGTCAGTCATCGAATCACTTAGAGACAAAGGGGACCGTTCAGGAACTCAGCATACGCGCTATCGCGTCAGATATGGGTAGCCCCAACTGGTCCTCGATCCAAAGCCATTCGCCATTGGGGTTGATCTCGAAGAACATATAGCTTCCATCCTGCGTCAGAGCTAAATCTATGGCCCCGAAACCAAGTCCAAGATCAGCTACGAGTTGCCGACACAGGTCGGTGACCTCATCCGGAAGCTCGTGAGGTCTGTGCCTGAGTTGAGGGTCGTCCGTCGCTCGCCAGTCCACACGGCTGGACTCACGGTCTTGAGACAGAATTTCAGCAGAGAACACCTCCTCGCCAACCACCGTCACACGTATGTCGGATACCTTCTCGACCATTTCCTGAAAAGTGACGGGCGCCATTGACAGACCATTTAGTTGGGCTATGTCTTCTGGGGACACGGCACTGGTGAAAATCGCCCGGTTACCCTCTGGGCTGCGGACATAACCTGAGCTGACTGCCTTGGCCACGAGTTGGTGGTGTTCTGCAATTGCACGCACAACCCTCTCGTCATTGGTCATGGCGGTGGGAGGAATAGCAAAACCCAAACGTGCGGCGACACCAAGCTGATACGGTTTTCGTTCGGCCTGCGCGACGGCTGGGGGGTGACTGAGCCAGCGATCCGTTGGTAGTGATGCCAGCACGCCGTCTAAGAAGGCTCGGCTCTCCCGCTCACAGAATTGCCGAGTACCGCAGTCGAGAGTGGCGGGAAGTGCCGGTGCACCCATGCGTCGATACCAGACGGCTTTGATCTGCTCACTGGTGACAACTCGATCATCATCACGGATAGTGGCCCCTATGTGAGGGTCGTAAGTCGCCTGAATCTCTGAAGGGAACCTGTCCGTGTCCAGCCTGAAGTAGGGTACGCCCAAACGATCTAAGGAGGCCGCGACATATTCAGGTGCGACATCATAGGATGCTGTCACAAGTAGGACCGCACCACTTGTCATCAGTAGTCTCTCTATCTACTCATCAGTAGTCTCTCTATCTACGGCAGTTTGGATGGTTTGAGGAGGCGGTTCAGGTTGGGGATCAGGAGAATGGGCGGATCTGCGTCTCGCCGTCTGTTGATCTAAGAAGGCCCTAGGAGCCTCTAGGGTCTTCCTAGCGAATTTCAACAGAAATGGAGTTTGGTCAGACATGCGAATACCTCATCACAATACATTAGGTCGAGCCCTCCGCCATGGAGCGCGAAGTCATAAGTTATCATACACCTAACAGCCTAGGCCCACGTCCCATGAGAGGATGTAACTTCAGGCTGAAGGCCCGGCCAGAGCGGGGCGATACGCGACCAGATTCTCGTGGGACCAGTCCGAGATCCGTGGCCAGTTGTCCCTGTCCATCGGTACTATGCCTTGCATTACACGGGGACGGAAGAGTAGCAATGACACTGGACGATAGGAACTGACTTGCCAGGCCACCTGTTCACAGACTACTTCCTGACAGACGGAATACGAGCGACAGCCGAGTGGCGAGCTCTGTCGTCGTCTCAGGATGAAGTCGACGCTTTCAGGGACGGTGTTCGCCAGCTGAACGAAACCCTGAGCCATTTCGACCAGCCGAACGAGGCCGTCACCGAGCAGGAGCTGATCTATCCTGTGCTGGAGCTGCTCGGGTGGGCGGACTACCTCCCCCAGCAGGGCACGGCGGGAAACGAGGACATCCCGGACCT
>DAOUHG010000038.1:0-53459 GCA_034428835.1 Dehalococcoidia bacterium | reverse complement strand
AGAGATACTGAAGGTCCACTCGAACGGGAAGCCGCTGGATGAGGATGTCGACTTGGAGCGGGTTGCGCGCCAGACGGTGGGATTCAGTGGGGCTGATCTTGCGAACCTGGTGAACGAGGCTGCGATCCTAGCCGCCCGTCGAACCAAGAAGATCATTGCCTTTTCAGAGTTCACCGAGGCAATTGACAGGGTGCTTCTCGGCCCGGCGCGAAAGAGCCGGATCATAAACGACCAGGAGAAGGAGATTACTGCCTACCATGAGGCTGGCCATGCGCTCGTAGCCCACGTCTTGCCAAACGCGGACAATCCGTTCAAGGTCACCATAGTTTCGAGGGGTCAAAGTGGGGGACACACCAGGTACCTGCCGGAAGAGGACCGAAATCTGTGGACCCGCGGCCAGTTCTCAGACATGCTATCTGCCGCTCTTGGCGGGCGGGTCGCAGAGGAGTTGGTGTTCAATCAGCTTACAACCGGAGCAGGCAGCGACATAGAGCAGGCAACCAACATTGCCCGTCAAATGGTGACACGTTACGGGATGAGCGAGAAGCTCGGTCCCCGGACGTTCGGCAAACGAGAGGAGATGGTCTTCCTCGGGCGCGAAATCTCGGAGCAGCGCGACTACTCGGACAAGGTCGCCGAGACCATCGACTCTGAGGTACATGACATTATAGACAGCGCCTACAACATGGCCACAGATGTCATCAGGGAGCACATGCCTAAGCTCAAGCAGCTAGCCGAGTATCTGGTCGAGCATGAGACCATCGAAGTAGACGAGCTCAACGCGCTATGGGAGACGCCACCGGAGGCGTCGGACGAAAGTCCCGACTCATCAGGCCCCCAGGACGACCGTGGTCCCCAGCCTGACGCCCCCCCAATGGCTCCCGCGCCTCCAGCCCCCGCTCCGGCGGGCGACTAGCCGAGCTTCGCTCCGGTCCACACAACGAGAAAGGCGGGCAATGAGCCCGCCCTTTTTGCTTTATTCGTCTCAGACCCTGCCGGAACTTAGCTGCCGAGCACCGCTTTTAACGCCTCAATGGTCTCCTCGATGTCGGACTCGGTCGTCTTTCCCATGTGACCGATGCGGAATATCTGCCCCGCGAGCGACGCCTGCCCACCGGAGACGATAACATTGTGCTCAGTGCGCAGCCTTCCCACCAGCGCTCCCGCATCCACTCCCTCCGGGATGCTCACAGCCGTTACCGTGTTCGACGCATGACTCTCGTCCTTCGCGAACAATTCCAAGTCGAGACTTCGAACTCCGTCCCGCGTGAACTGGCCGATCGCCGCGTGCCGCTCATAAACCGATCCCATACCTTCTGCAAGCAGCTGGTCTAGCGCGTTGTCCAGCGCAAACATCACTGAGACCGACGGCGTGTAGGGTGGCTGGCCGATCTCCAAGTACCTCTTGTACTGCGCCACATCCAGGTAGAACTTTGGCATCCGCGACTCTGCGTGAGCTTCCCAGGCTCTATTGCTGAAACTCATGAAAGCGAGCCCTGGGGGGAGCATCCAACCCTTCTGCGAGGCAGTGGCGACAACGTCTAGGCCCCAAGCGTCTGAGGATATGGGGACGGACGCCACGCTACTGATCCCGTCCACGATGAGTAACTTGTCGAACTCCCCCTTCACCACGCCCGCAACCGCCTCCAGGTCGTTTGCCACACCCGTTGATGTCTCGTTGTGAGTGACCGTCACTGCCTTGACGTCCGGCTCCGCCTTCAGCGTCTCGCGCAGCACATCGAGATCAATGACCTCGCCGAACGGGAATTCCAGTGTGTTCACGTCCGCCCCGTACGCGCTCGCTATATCAGTGAACCTGTTCCCGAACACTCCGATTGTCGCGTTAATTACCCTGTCGCCTGGCGACAGCGTATTTACTACCGCGGCCTCCATAGCCGCTGTCCCAGACCCGGTGATGATCCACACGTCCCCCTCGGTCTCGAATATACGCTTCAGCCGGTCGGTCGCGCTCAACAGCAGGTCCTTGTACTCAGGCCCTCTGTGGTTAATCATCGGGCGAGACATCTCCTCCAAGATGTCCGCCGGTACAGGTATCGGACCGGGAATACGCAGGTTCACGACTTTCCTCCTAGACTCATTGATCAAGGCGAAGGGCAATCCAATCGAGACCCGTCGAGCCACACGAAATTCTAGCAAAGTGCCAATCCCATTTGCGAGATACTTTAACCCATGGCACAACTTGACTGCGCCTGCCAATATGGCGGTGGAAATCAATAATATCAATACTAATATTGATATATTCAACTGATTAGAGTACTTTGAGTGCGAAACCTGAAAGTGAGCACTTCTAATGTCTAATGACTGGAACGACCTTACAGGCCTCATCGCTGGGGTGCCTTTTGTCGTGGAGAGGATTAGAGTACCTACCTCGGGGATTGCGATCGAGGGTGAATTTCAACCCCCGCCACTTGCGCTGCTCTCACCAGAGGACCAGGTCTTTGCGGTGGCGTTTCTGAAGTCGAGGGGCAACATGCGTCAGATGGAGCGGATATTCGGCATAAGCTATCCAACGGTGAAGAACCGCCTCGACCGGATTGCGGGCCAGCTAGAATTCGTCGAAGTCAAGGAGCGTCGCCAGGAGTCCGACGTATTGGCCCTGCTCGACCGCGGAGAGATATCGGTTGATGAGGCGCTCGGTCGACTCGCTGCCCGTGGTCTGGGAGACGATGACTAAGCTACGTACGGATGTAGGAGGACGCCAAGTGACAACCGCAGATCGAAGGAAGGTGCTCGACTTGCTGGCCGAGGGCAAGATTTCTGCAGATGAGGCCGAGCGTCTACTGAAGGCGTTAGATCGACAACGGCCCGATGGACCTGACATCGCATCGATGGTAGATGAAGGTGTGAGCATGGTTACAAATGCCGTGGAACGCCTGAGTGTGGACATAGATGACGTCTTCGAAGGATCAAGCTTCGAACATGACAGTCGAAAGTTCACCGTCCAGTCGGAACCCAGAATCGAAGTCATCAACTTCAGTGGCAGGGTCGAAATCAGAGGCGGCGGGGCTGAGGGCGAGGTTCAGGTGGACGCCGATGTACCGCATCCCGACCGGGTCCGCTATAGCGTTCGCCAGGACGGTGACACGATTCGGGTGGAAGCCCGGCCCGCTGGCAGGCGATCGCTCTTTGGGTGGCTGCCCTTCAACAAGGGAGCACACATCTCGCTTTCCATACCTAGCCGCGCGGAATTGGATGTCAACAACTCCAACGGCAGGGTTTCGGTCCGCAATATCGCAGGCTCAGGATCCATCAGAACTTCCAACGGCCTCATTGTCGCCGAGGAGTTGAGCGGAGACTTCAACCTGACGACGTCCAACAGCAGAATCGAAGCCCGGAACACTTCCGGTAAGTACGAAATGACCACGTCCAACGGGAGGGTCATTGCTGTTGGTGCAACTGGCGAGTACAAGATAGAGACTTCGAACGCTCAGATTAGGTTCGACGGCGAATTCTACAACGGCAGCGAGAACTCATTCACAACGTCGAATAGCGCTATCACTGCCTCCCTAGGCGTAGCCCCTGACATTCGGCTGAGCGCTGCCACCAGCAACGGCACTATTCGCTGCCTACAACCTCTCAGCGCGATCGATACTCAAAGCAGACGTAGGATCGAGGCTACAATGGGCGATGGGAAGTTGTCCCTCAAACTCAGGACTTCCAATGGCTCCATCACAGTCGATTGACGTCAATAAACTTTCTACTCCCGAAAAGGAGATGTCGCGTGTCCCCGACATGTGTCGGTAGCAGCTGTTTGATGTTCACTCCGTGAACCGAGAAAATAGACGACAGATTCTGGATATGCTGGCGCGCGGCAGACTGACCGTTGACGAAGCCGAACGGCTTTTGCTCGCTCTGGAACGCGGAACCGGTCACAGTAAGGCTCCCGTGCGGCCGCCGAGCCGCGCAGCTTCGTACCTGTGCGTGTTGGTGACTGCATCCAACAGTGATGATGACGAAAACCAGACAGTCGATATCCGGATTCCAGTGGCCACTCTCAGGGCGGGACTCAGTCTCTCCGGGCTGTTGCCCGGGGCCGCAGTGGATGGGATCAATCGCGTGCTGGCTGACCGGGGGGTTGAACTCGACGTCCGACAACTGAAGGACCGCGACATTGAACGCCTCTTGCAGACCTTGCAGGAAGTAGAGATCGATGTGAGGTCACGCGACCAGCGTGTTCTCATCTATGTCGAATAGGGCCCTTTGACGCCAGTGAACTTCAATCTCACTTACCCAGATCAGACGGAAAGAACCCGAATGACATCGCTGCCTCTGGGCCGGACTCTGGAAGCTTCGCTGGCGCGAAACTTAGAGCTGACCGGTTTGCCTGGGGAAGCCGCGCAATTGGTGTCAAAATTCCCATTGATATGATGTCTGGCTGGTGCTAGGCTAATTAAGAGAACGCTTGTACTGATAGCTAATCCTTGGAGGCCATAGCAGCGAATGGAATACGCAGTTCAGACCGAGGGAATCGCCCGGTCTTTTGGAGACGTCAAAGCGGTCGACGGAATCGACCTTCACATACCAAGCGGCGAAATATATGGATTCCTGGGACCGAATGGCGCTGGGAAGACTACGCTCGTTCGGATGCTCATAACACTATTGATGCCGACGGCTGGTCGCGGGACAGTGGCCGGGTTCGACATAGTCAGGAAGTCGAATGAGATAAGGCTCCGGATTGGTGCGGCCCTACAGGACGCCGCGCTCGACCCCAAGCAAACCGGACGCGAGATTCTGCGACTTCAGGGCAGGCTGTACGGACTGTCCCGGAGCGAGGTCAATGCCCGTCTCGACGACCTCGCGGGACTGATCGACATTGGCGATGCTATCGATCGGTTCGTCGGAACCTACTCCGGTGGGATGAAACGCCGACTCGACCTTGCCGCCGCGCTGATACACAATCCGCAGATACTCTTCCTCGACGAGCCTACTACCGGCCTCGATCCTATCAGCCGCACGCGCGTCTGGGAGGAAGTCCGGCGAGTCAACGTCGACTTAGGCGTCACTATCTTTCTGACCACACAGTATCTCGAAGAGGCGGATGAGCTCGCGGACCGGGTCGGAATAATCAACCGCGGAAAACTCATGACCGAAGGCACCCCGACTGATCTGAAGCGATCACTGGGCAACGACGTCATCATCGCCCGGGTGGATGGCCAAGCAGAGCAGGCTCGCGAAGCCGTGGGTAGTCTCTCCGGAGTAGCCGGTGTGGAGATCAGGGGCAGCGAAGTGCTCATCCAAGTGTCCAACGGTGCGGCCGCAATCAGTAGCATTGCCTTGGCCCTGAACCAGAGAAACGTCGACGTTAGCGAGATTATACTCCGCACGCCCACCCTCGACGATGTCTTCCTAAGCGTAGCCGGTGCTCGTATGGAAGAGGAGGCCGAGTCCGAAGAGGAGATGCAAGCTGTCCGCTGATTCACGCCAACCTAAGCCTCATCCACGAAACGGAGTGTCCATCTTGAACCCTGCCACCTTGGCACAGACACACATACGCGCGCGCCACGCCGGATTCTTTTCCGATGTAGTATCCGTCGCCATCCGCGCCCTTCGTTCAGTCCCACGGGATCCCGAAGCCATCTACCCGGCCCTGCTCATACCCGTGTTCTTCTTCGCGATTAACGTCGGCGCGCTTCAGGATATGGCGGAGCGAATCCCTGGTGTCGACTACAAGGCGTTCCAGCTCCCCGTAGCGATCATATTCGCGGTCACTGGGATTCTCACGGGCAGTCACGCTCGTTACCGACATTCAGACAGGCTATTTCGACAGATTGTCGCTCACGCCTGTGAACCGCCTCGCTCTCCTCCTCGGTCTCACAGTCGCCGACTTCTCCTTGGTTGTCGTGCTCACGCTGCCGGTGATAGCCATCGGCTTCGTCGTCGGAGTCACATTCGCCTCGGGACCGCTCGGCCTTCTGCTGTTCATCCTTATGTCTGGCCTCTGGGGTCTGGTATTCACGGGATTCCCCTACGCGATCGCGCTCAAGACCGGCAACCCGGCAGCGGTGAATTCCAGCTTCCTGCTATTCTTCCCGTTCGTCTTCCTCACGACGGTGTTCGTCCCGAAAGAGGCAATGACTGGCTGGCTGGCAACAGTTGCGACCTTCAACCCGGTCACGTATCTACTGGCAGCACTCCGTTCGCTCATAGTCACTGGATGGGATATCCAAGCGCTCCTCGCAGGCTTCGCCTGCATCGCCGGAGTCGGCCTCGTCAGCGGCACCTTGGCTCTGACAGCCCTGCGAGGGCGCACAAGACGGCGGTGATTGCCGAGAGGCGTAAAAGCAGAATTATCGCTGCAGCAATCACGCGTCAGACCAACGCTTTTCGCGAAGCTGCTCGGCGAAAGGAAACGTGGTCCGGGTTAGCCACTAACTGCGCAGGAAGGTTGTTCTGGGCCGGCCGCCTGATACAAGGTGTCTTTAGAGGGTGGCGACAAAAAAGAAGTGGGGGCAGGCTACCTAGCCTGTCCCCGGCGTTTGCTTGCAATGCTCAGGCGGAATTTCTACGTCGTAAACAGAATCGGGTTTCTCAACGGAGGAGCGATCTGGTTCTCCGACAGCTCGTAAGCCTCTTTCTGGTAGATCTGTATCCGGTGCTGACCGAAGTCGCAGATGAACAGACGGAATTCCGAGTCCACTCTGACGCAGCAGGGTGCGTCGAGTCGCCTGGTCGGCTCCAGGTCCGCCATCTCGCGCAGCCTTAGCGTCACGGCGTTTGCCAGGATGTACTGTCGGCCCGAATTGGACAGGTTCGCGTCTCCGATGAATTGCTCTACGAAGCGACCATCGGCGCTGAACATCTGCACGCGGTCGTTCAGCCAGTCTGCGACGTAGATGTCGCCGTGAGCGTCAACTGCGACCGACGCCGGCCTGTTGAACTGCCCCTTCTCGCTTCCTGGCGTTCCGATACTCATGACGAACTCGCCGTCCGCCGTGAACTTTTGGACCCTGTTGTTGCGCCAGTCGGCTACGTACACGTCTCCGACTTCGTCCAGTGCCACTCCCCACGGCATGTCCAACTCGCCCTCGGCGCTGCCTCGGCCGTTGTGGATGGTCTGGAGGTGCGTCCCATCGCGTGTGAATCGCTGTACTCGATGGTTCATCGTGTCCGAAAGAACGATGTTACCATCGGCGTCGAACTGCATCGAAGAGGGGCGATCCAGTTTGCCCGGCCCCGAACCATGCTCGCCCCAAGTGTCCAGCACCGTTCCGTCTTTGTCCATGACCGTGACGTTGTGTTTTGCCTCGTCTGAGACGTAGAGATTCTCTTTCTCGTCCACCAGCAGCGCTGCGGGCCAGGTGAACTGGCCTGTGCCGCGGGTGCCCAGGTTCTCATCGTCCCAGTTGATAACGCGTACTTCTGTTCCCAGTCCGCCACGCGTGAGCACGTAGACGTTCTCCTCTCCAAACCCGATATCGACGGGGTTGGATGTCACACGACGTTGACCAAGCGTCATGTAGTACGGATAGCCAGCCCTCAGTAGGGCGTATGGTCGCGCCATTGGATCACCTCCTACTTTACAGTACAGCCAACTATCGAGGTCTCAGCCGCCCCCAGATTCGGAGGACTGAGACCTAACACAGTTGCCCAATTACTTGAATGGGTTGATCTGTTCGTAGTGACCGTTAACTATTGGCGCCGCTTCAACGCCCAGCCACTGCTCCAGGATCGTGCCGTAGATACCGCGATAGTCGATCGTGTGCTCCAGATCCTCGCCGTTCACCCATCGGCTCCGCTCCAGAGACGGGTACTCGGAGTACAGACCGCCCGCCACAGGCTTGCCGATGATGAACGCGCCTCCGCCCGAACCGTGATCGGTGCCCGAGCCGTTGTCGTAGACACGGCGGCCGAACTCGGTGAACACCAGCATGACCACGTTGTCGTCGGCGTCATGCTCTTCGAGATCTTCGAAGAAGTCGTGGATGGCGCCGGACAGGTCGCCGATCAGCTTCGGGTGCGTCGGAACCTCGTTCGCGTGCGTGTCGTAACCGCCGTGCTGCGTGTAGAAGATCCGAGTGCCCAGATCTGCTGTGTGGACCCGCGCTACGTCGCGCAGACTCTTGGCGATCGCGCTGTCAGCGTACTCGACGGTGGACTCGTACTGCTCAGGAGCAGCCTTGATGATGTCAGCGCCGGAGAGCACGTCCTGGCCGGTGCGCGACAGATACTCCATCACCGGGCCTGTGCCGATCGCCTGCCCGTACATCTGCTTGAAAATGTCCAGCGCCTGATTGCGCTCGTTCTCCATCTCGAGGCCCGTCATCAGGCCATAGTTGTCCAAGTTGGACACGCTTGTCACCGGAACGCCCGGCATCGCCATAGCGCGCGGCAGACCCACGCCGAAGTTAACGCCCGTCAGTGGATTCTCACCATCCGGGTCGATCTCGCGAAGAGTGCGGCCAAGCCAGCCGACTGTGGAGACCTCGAACGGCTCACACGTGTGCAAGATGTCCATGCCCCTGAAGTGGGAGCGGTTGGAGTTCGGGTAGCCGATTCCCTGTACGATCCCGACCATGCCGCGGTCGTACAGATCCTTGAACGGCCCCATCTGCGGGTGGAACCCCAGCGTGTCGTTCATCGGCAGCACCTGGTCCTGTGGGATACTCACCAGCGGCCGGTTGTCATAGTACACCGGGCTCGTGTACGGGATCAGCGTGTTCATGAAGTCATTGCCGCCGGTCAATTGCACGACGACGAAGACAGGGGCCTTACTATTGCCGTTGCCTGCCATACTCTGTTCCTCCTTGAAGGGCGTCGGTTCTAAGCGAACTGATACTCGCGCGACGCCACGATCAACTGAAGCATCCGCGCCACTTTGCCTGCGTTGTCCGTCCGTGCTTGGTCGCTGCTCAGGTCAATATCGCCGACGCTGTCCGCGTACGCCGCGAGCGCCGTCCGCGTGTCGTCGCCCACCTCCAGCGGCCCGATCAGGTCGAGACACCTATTGACCAGCTCGTCAGGCGCGAGCGTATCGTCCTGTGCGAGCCTCGATATGATGTCCTGCACACCGGGCGTGGACGTGTCGTTGAACTGGTTGACCGCGAAGTTGACGCGCTCGTTCAGCGTTCCGCCGTCAATCCACTCGTGGCCTGTGTGCCAGCCCTCGACCGTCGGTGGATTAAGGAGCATCTGGCCCATGACCGCTGTCGCCCCGCTTAACGCCCCGACGGACTGGCCCGGCGCGGGAACCACGTCGTAGTTGCCGACGAGTTTGATCGTCCCTGCAACTAGTTCCGCTGGGTTCTTCACCTTCTGGAACTGCGCCTGCTTGAAGTAGTCGGAGTTGAAGAGTGCCTTGAGCACCGGCCTGATCTGCCCGTCGTTCTCCTCAAATGTATTCACCAGCATGTCGATCGCATCCGGGTCGTTCGGAGGCTCTATGTTCCAGGCGGGAACCTGTGGCTCATCGGCCACGAAGAAGTTGTACAGATGCCGCGCGATGAACCTGAAGGTAGGCTCCTGCTGCACCACTATGTCGATAATGTCCTCGCCGTTCAGATTTCCAGTGTGACCCAGGAATGTTTTCTCGCTGTCGTCATGGTCTTCCGCCAAGAACTGGAACTCAGACGGGTAGTTGCCATGCGGGTAGAGCGGAATCGGCTGCGTGAACGTCCAGCCTGTAAACGCGCGCGCCGCGTTCTTGATGTCGTCCTCCGTATAGTTCCCGACACCCATGCTGAAAAGTTCCAGCAGTTCGCGGCCCCAGTTCTCGTTCGGCTGGTCGGCGTGATTCTCACAGTTGTCCAGCCAGTAGTTCATAGCGGGGTCTCGCGCAAGTTGCAGCAGAATCGTTTGCAGGTCTGTCATGCCGACTTCACGGAACATGTCGATTTGGCCGATGATAGACGGGCTGTGCTCGCTCTTGTACCAAGCCGTCGCAAAGACGTGGTGCCAGAACAGGGCCATCTTCTCCTCCAGTGGTCGGCTGGAGTTTATCATCCGCCACACCCATCGACCCGCCCACAACTGGACTGCATCGTTGTACGACAGCTCCATGTTGTAGCGCTTCAACGCGTCTTCATCCAAATCCTCGACTTGTTCAGGATGAAGCAGGTCCTCGACCACGTCTTCATACGGTCTGGTAGATAGCTCCTCAAGCTCGGCCCTAGTGGCGCCGAATCCGGCCCGGCGCATCAGGTGGGAGATCAGAGCGAGATCACTGTCGGACATTCGTCGGCCCCCTTTGATCTGTACTTGGCTCCGCCTATTTCAGGCGACGCGCTACAGGGATCGCGACAATCCCTTGCCACATTGTAAGACTAGAAGGTATTGTACCCCAGCCCCACAACCTCTTCAACGGTCAGACCTAATTGCGTACGATCCTGAGAATCATTGATTGGACACCACGCACGCCCATCTTCTATGGATGGGTCGTACTGGCTATGGCATCGCTTGGCACCTATGCCGCCACCGGGGTCGCACAGGTGGTTATAGGGGGCATCCAGAACCTGATTTTCGAGGACCTCGGATGGGACCGTTCGACGATAGCTTTTGCGGTTACAGCAGGGACCTGGATGTCAGGCTTTCTCGCGCCGGTCTTTGGCCGCCTGGTGGACGACCACGGACCCAGGCGCCTAATGCCGCCAGCGGCATTGATCGCCGGAGCCTCGTTCATAGCACTTGGGGGCATTCGCGAGGTCTGGCACTTCTATGTCGCATACGCTGTGGGCAGAGCCATCGCCAACCCGGCCCTCGTTGGAGTCGTACCCAGGACTGTCGCCGTCAACTTCTTCAGCCGCAAACGAAACCTCGCGATCGGACTGGTTTCAACTTTCAGACCCATCAGCGGGGCGATCAACATCCAGATCATCTCGATCATTGCCGCGGCATCCAGTTGGCGCGTCGCTTACCGGCTGCTCGGGGCCTTTTCGATACTGTTGGTTGTGCCCCTATTCCTGATAATGCGCAGGAGACCCGAGGATATCGGCCTAAGGCCCGACGGCGAGGACGAGAGTTTGGCTGCCCGGCGCACGACATCTGCGGCTCGGCGTGGAATGCCCTCGGCCCCGTCATCAGCGGAGTCCAGCTGGACTGCTGGGGAAGCACTGGCAACTTCCGCCTTCTGGTTCATAGTGTCCGCCGAAATGCTTACTATTCTGACTTCTGGGACCGTAGGCTTTCAGATAGTGCCGTTCCTGGTGGACTCCGGCATGTCCCAGCCAGTCGCCGTCATTGCCCTAAGTCTCAGCTCGCTGCTCGGCGCTCTCGTCAATCCCGGTTGGGGCATTCTTGCCGACAGATACCAGCCCCGCCTGCTTGCCACGATGGCCACGGCCGTCACACTGGTCACCGCTGCCTTCTTCATACCGACCGCCGGAGGCGCTGGCGGATTCGTCGTGGCAATCGTATGGGGCATCGCGTCCGGCGGGCTGGATGTACTCGGAAGCATGATGCTTGCCCAGTACTTCGGGCGGGCGTCTTATGGCACAATCACCGGCCTTGTGGGGCCGTTTCAGATGGTATTCCTCGGCCTCGGTCCGACCTTTGGCGCACTGCTGTACCGGGCAACTGATGGGTACACGGTCATCTGGTACTACGCCCTTGGAGCCTACGCCATCGCTACCGTGGTCATCTTCAGTGCCCGCCGACCCGTGAAGAAAGCGCGCCGGGGGCCAGTCATCCGTTAAACCGGGGGCGTGGCATCCACCGGCCCTCAGTGTATGATTAAGTTACAACTCGGAGGATGAGCCATGACTTCCAACTCGACCGAAGTAGTGATAGTTGGTGGGGGAGCAGCAGGGTGCGCTGTGGCCTACTTCCTCGGAATCGCCGGCGTGTCGTCCACCATCGTCGAGCGAGAGGGGATTGGCGCATTTGCCTCTGGGTACTCCGCGGGGGGGCTCAATCCACTCGAAGGCGCGGGCATACCGGGGTCACTTGGTCCTCTTGCCATAGCATCCCACAGGTTGCACCAGGGCATATGGGAAGATCTGATAGAGCGCACTCGAATCGACTTCCAACCCGAGATAATCTCGTCGGTGCGCGTTGCATTCGACGCATTCGCACTCGATGAGATGCGAGAAACCAAGCAGATATTCGACCATGCGGACTCCGACTTTAGCGCCGAATGGCTCGATTCACAGCAGCTCCGAGAACTTGAACCACGCATTGCACGGGAGGCTATCTGGGCTCTGGATACGCGGGGCAACGCCATACTCAGCAGCGAACGGTACACCCAAGCTCTTGCCGGAGCCGCCGAAACTCTCGGCGCCTCTGTCATCAACGCCGACGTCACGGGCATAACCTCCAGTGGAGCCCGCGTCATCTCGGTAGAGACCTCAGAAGGCAGTCTTGCTTGCGAAGCCGCCGTGTTCGCGAACGGCCCTTGGTCGGTCCAGGTCGGTGATTGGCTTGGCGTATGTGTCCCAATTGAGCCGTATAAGGGTGAGATACTCAGAACAACTCTTCCCAGTGGTCCACTCTCCGCCGACTTTCAGGATGCCGGAGTATCGCTCAACCACCGCGAGAGCGGGCAAGTTTGGGTCGGCGCGACCGAGGAGAATAAGGGCTTCGACCTTGATCCTTCCGAACACGCACGGAACACTCTGATGCAGGGTGCGCTGCGACTGATGCCCGCGATGGCTGAAGCCGAAGTTGTGCTCCATACGGCATGTCTCAGGCCGCTATCTCCCGACTGGATGCCCATTTTGGGACACGCCCCAGGCTGGGACAATGCCCTGCTGGCAACAGGGGCAGGCAAGAAGGGCATCTTGCTCAGCCCCGGTATCGGGAAGTCAATCGCTGACCTGATAACAGACGGTCACACAGATCTTCCGGTATCCGGATTCCGACCAGACAGGTTCAGCGTTCAAGAACCCGCAGGAGCTTTGGAATGACCACACCCGCCTTCCTGAGGAGATTTCCCTGCACTGCCGCTCTCTACGATGGCGAAGAGGTCACTATCAGGCCCTTGCAACCAGGTGACAAGGCTGAGTTACTGGGCTTTTTTCTGCGCGTGCCAGAAGATGACAGGTTCTACCTTAACAGCGATGTAGCCGCTCCAGAGGTAATTGGCGAGTTTACGGACCGCATAGACTTGGAACAGACCATCCCGCTGGTTGCTACGGTAGAGGATCGCATACTGGCTGACGCCACTCTGCACCGCAGCCGACGCGCAGCTCGGCGACATGTCGGCGAAATCAGAGTAGTCGTAGATCCTGAGTACAGAAACCGTGGGCTAGGGGTGCGCCTCATTCACGAGCTGATTCAACTGGGACGGGACCTCGAACTCCGCACGCTGGTCTTTGAGCTAGTATCTGACCACCAGCAGAGCGCTATTCAAGCTGCTCGGGGGGCCGGGTTCGAGGAGATAGCCGTCCTACATGGTCGTGTACTGGACATCCACGGGAGTCTTCGGGATCTTGTTATCTTGGAACTGGACCTGGACGATGATCCTGATCTCCCGCACTTCGACATCTAGCATAGAGATCTGGACGACATTCGGATGAACTCGCTCTTCAGGTTGTGTTCCCGCCGAAGAGGCTGATGCTGGCACGCCCAGCCGCTGTGCCAGGCAATTGAAGACGGAAGCCGCCATCTGGCTTCTTCCGGCGTTGTGGACGCAGACAATGAGAGCAGTAATCATGAATTCTTGTCTCCCACGCTTCCGTTGGTTGAGGCAATATCTCGACGCAAGCCTGGCTTAATTAGCAGCTCGTGGACTGCAGCTCCTACGGGTGCCCCGATTATTGGCCCCACTATGTACACCCAAAATCCGTTGGATGGACCTGGGATTGCGATACTGCCCCAGCCTGCAAAGAATGCGACGATGCGCGGCCCAAAGTCGCGGGCCGGATTCCACCCTGCCTGTGTCAGCGGCGCAAACAGACTGATGAGCGCGGCCACTGTAAAACCGATCAATAAGGGGGTCATGTTCTTTGTTGATAGTCCAGCGTTCCTCCGGTCTGTAAGGGAGAAGATCACTAGGGCCAGGATTGCCGTGCCAAATCCCTCTACGAAGGCCGCGCCTGCGGGAGACATCAGACCTGCTGCGGCCTCTCCAGTGCCGTACAGGTCAGGGTTCGGGAAGTATTCGCCGAACATCATTGCCGAATGCTGGCTTCCGTCTTCTCCTCTAACAATGCCGTTGACCGACTCGAATCGCTCTATGAACGGCGCGAAGATTGCCAGTACTGATATACCTGCCAGAAACGCTCCCAGGAGTTGTGCCGTCCAGTACAGCGTGAGCATTCGAGCCGAGAACTCCGAGCGCCTGAAGATCGCGAATGCCAGGCTTATCGCTGGATTCAGGTGAGCGCCAGACACGTTGGCGGTCGCGTATATCGCCAAGGCCACACCGAATGCCCATACGACGGCAACCTGCCATATGCCCATCTGTGCGCCCGTGGCAACTGCCGCCGCCACTGAGCCAGTGCCAAAGAGAACGAGGATGTACGTGCCAACTACTTCGCCAATGAAGGCGTGACGGGGATCGTGCCCTGCTGGAATCCCGCTGCCGACCGACGCTGGTCGCTTCCGAGGAATCGAAGACATAAGAACCCTCAGATCCTCGCCAGCCACTCGGGCTCCCGTACACCAACCTGTGCAACTGTGGATTGGACAGTCGTCAACTCAAAGCTAAAGTTAGCTGTCAACGAAGTAGGGAGTAGCAGAGCGGCTTTCAGGAAGGATTCGAGGTCCGGCACGTTGTAGATGTTAATCTCGTAGCCCCAACTTTCGAGTGCGTCCAGTACCTGTCGTCTAAGCAGATTCTTCAAGTTTATCGACACTCGGCTGACACCCCAATCCGTTACAATGGACAGGATTCTCTCGGCTTCGTCCGGCATCGCTAGGATCAGCGGCGCCATGAAGTCCACAGGGCATTGAATAATCGCGTCGGGGAACAGGCGGCGCAATCGCCTGAAGCCTTCTTCGAGGCTAAGGGCGCGAAAGTAGCTCGTTCCGTGCTTCTGGTCATACTTGCGGAGCAGTCGGAGGACCATGTGTCGAAGATCGATGATCGTCCCGTCAACGTCGAATAATACTATCAACTGATCGTCGGGATACTCAGTCCGCATCCGCCGATAGTGGGATGCCAGCCAGCCCATCCAACTTGAGGTGTCTCGATTCGGTAGCATGGCATTGTGTCTGAGTTCACAATACCGGTTGCATGTTAATGGGCAGTCAACAGTACATTAAGGGAAGTTTTAAGGAGTTGAATTCAAAACTCCCAAGCCGACCGGTAGTCCAGCTTGTCGTCCCCGGTGCATACGAACAACTCACCGTTCGGAACTCTCCGATCCTGGTTTCGGCACCCGAACGCAGCAGTGCATCGACTCTGAGCGTTCTTGTAGGGACACCGGTACCTCGACACTTCGTTCGCTGTCTGGTTGATGCCGCGAAATATCTCATCGAGCCGTGATATGCTCTTGCGATATCGTTCAGGGTCGAACGACGTGGAACGCCCGCTCAAGACACCACCGGCATGGGCTCTTCGGCTTCCTGCAGTCCCACGAGGCGTTTGGCTAGCTCTACGCAATCCATGGCGTCCTTGCCGTAGCCATCCGCTCCGAAGTCGTCAGCGAACTCCTGCGTGAGCGGAGCGCCTCCAACCATAATCTTTACGATGTCGCGTAGACCGTTCTCCTCGAATGCATCGATAGCTCGGCCCATGTTCGGCATGGTCGTCGTCAGGAGAGCCGACATTCCCAGTACCTCGGCCTCGTGTTCCACGACCGCGTCAATGAACTCGTCCGGCGCCGTATCCACACCGAGGTCGTGAACGACGAACCCGGCCCCCCTGAGCATCATGATGCAAAGGTTCTTGCCTATGTCGTGCAGGTCTCCTTTTACGGTACCCATGATGACGGTACCCACCGGCTCTATGCCGGATTCCGAGAGAATAGGCTCGATGTGGACCATACCCGCCTTCATGGCGCGCGCAGCGACGAGCACCTCAGGCACAAATATGACGTTGTCTCTGAACTTTATTCCTACGATAGCCATTCCGGCGATCAAACCGTCATCTAGTATCGTGTTTGCTGCGAAGCCTTCCTCGAGCGCCTGAATTGTCAGGCGGTCCACTTCGAAATGATTCCCCACGATCAGGTCATAGCTGATCTGCTGCATCAGAGGGTCGGCTTCGTCCCACTGTCCGCGAATGTGCTCCTGCTCGAACTGCCTGGTCACGTAGCCAAGCTCTTGTTCGAGTCCCTCATTGACTACCGGCATATTTCCACTCTCTCATAAGTCATCTGCAGTCATCTTCGATTGCCGCAAGAATTTTACCAAGCTCTATGTCAGGCGTTCTAGGATCGTATATTCATGCATTGGTCTCGCACCACTCCCGAACTGCGTCCGGGATCGCTATCAGGTTCTCCAGCTTGGTTGCCAGTGGCACGGCGCACTCCGGCGCGATCATCTGAACGCCAGCATCCAGGCACGCGAAAACTTCTTCTCGCACCTCCGCCGGTCCGCGAGCGTACAGCGTCGTCGGATTGTTGATGTTGCCGACCAACCCGATCTTCCCCTCGACTGTGTCCATCGCTGCCTGCGGGTCGTTCTTGGAATCGAAGTGGAAGTAAGCCATCCCCGTGTCTGCGATATACGGCATCCTGTCCAACGTGTTCCCGCAGATATGAAGGATCAAGGGCACGTTAAGCCGTTCTGCCATCTCGATGTGGATATCCTGCAGGAAGCGGCGATAGTATTCTCCGCTAACCAAGTCCCCGGTGGCGTGGTCGGGGAAGGTGAGCGCATCTGCTCCCGCCGCGATCTGCGCCTCACCGAACAGGACAGACAGCTCCTTCAGCTTGTGCAGGCACCTCATCGTCTCGTCGGGGTCGTCGATGGTCATTAGCAGGAAGTTTTCCACTCCAAAGACGTGATAGGCCAGCGTCCACGGACCCATAGTCTTGCCGATGATCGCAACCTCGCTGCCAATCTCCTGCTTGAGTATCTCGATCGACTTGGTGATCGCGATGTTGTCCGGGTGCTCGAGGAAACCGGACGGAATGTGGATATCCCGGGAGTCCTTCCAGATCGGACGGTACATGCGTACGGTTGGCCAGTTGTCTTTCTCCTCCCACTGCATGTCGCATCCAAGCGCCGAAGACTCCTGGATGATCGTGAAGTACGGCGCGACGGCGTCAAACCCGAGTTCGGTGTATCCGGTCGCGGCCAGCCGGGCCGCCAACTCGGGGTCCCTGCAAGCATCCGGGAATGGAGCATCCACGAGGTCCATCAAGTCGACTGTCGCCACGTTTGTGGGATTGGCCACCGGTGGCCTGTCCACCGGCTGCCGATTCAGCGCCGCAAGCGTGCGCTCGCGGGGAGTCATGGTTTCTGTGAAGGGCATCGGGTTTCTCCCTGTTTTGATTAGCCGTCGATTTCGACGACTTGGCCATGCTTCAACGTCGGCAATACAACATGCACGTGAGGCATCAGCGGAAGCAGATGTCTTATCCTATTCGAGACTGCCTTGAGAACGACTATGGAGACGTCTTGTGCCATGATGTTCTGTTCGTATCTCATGTTCTGGTCGCACGTGACCAACACTTCGAATCCGTCCTTTCGCGCCAGCGCCAGGAGTTCGCCGTTGACTATACTCGTCCATCCCATGTATCTGGCAGTGTAAACGTCATGTCCGGTGAACTCATAGCGTAGATCAACCGGAACGGATTCATCCAGCAGCACTTTCATACGCGATGCTCTCTAGGGCAAGTTTCGCAACGGCAAGTGTTTGAACGGCTTGCTCGCGGCTTATGCTTGGGTAATCGCAGAGGAACTCGTCAAGATTGCCGCCATGTGCCAAATAGTCGAACAGGATATGTACCATCACGCGGGTTCCTACGAACTTTGGAGTTCCACTGACATACCCTTCCATGCTATGAAGCACTTCACCCGCATCGTCACGTACCCTCTCGTCGAGAGCTGCTAAAGCCTGAGCTTTGCTGACCGAGGGGAAATGATTGAGGAAGATATACAGATTCCAACCCTTGTCGAGAAAGTTAAACAAATTCGCAATTGAAACGTCCGTTCCCTCGAACTTCGGCCCGCCTTCGATTGCGGGAGGCAGAAGGTCTTCGAATCTGTCCACGGTTCTGACTGTGGTTGGGTCGCCAACCGTTACGACAGTGATTTGTGGCATGGGTTTACTCCTGCACCCTCTTCAGCACATCCTCCAGGTACGGGTGGAATGTATCTGGGAATCTCTGGACATAGTCGATCATCCAAGACCTGATCTCGGCAAGCTCTTCTTCAGAGTCCTCTATCGACCCACTTCTGGATACCCCGACCCTGCTGATCTTAGCGTCACCCAGCCTATCCCAGTTCAACGCCCCGAGCTTTTCTTCGATTTGCTCTTGTGACTCTTTCAACAGATCGAACGCGTTCTTGTTCCATTCTTTGGCTGGTCCTAGAAATAGAAGCTCAACTCTAGCTTCACCACCAATGGTAAAGCGCATAGAGCGTCCAAACCGGCCGAATCCAGCGCCCAGCCCGGAGCCTGCGTCGAAATAGGAGCCTATGTTGTCTGTCTTGATGTTCCAGCCGTGCTTGTTGTTCAACTCTTCCAACAAGGGCTTCCAGAATTGGACGTATCTCTGCTGTTTCTCAGAGAGATCGGTCTTGGAAGTAACCTTGACTTGTTTCGACCACGAGTTGGGCGCCGCCGCCAGTCGGAAGTGTGGCGCACGCAGTGAGTCGCCAATCTTCCACACTTCTACGGCTGCGCCGAAGAACTGAGTCTCTTCGTCTGTATGCTCGTTGAGCCAGTCCAGCGCGGCCCGATGCTCGTCCCGAAAGTCAGTCGCTACCCATATCACTACTCCAGCGCTATAGCCGGCCGCATACGTCATCAACTGGCCCAAGTGCATGTGGTCGGTGCCTGCTATCTGGTTCTCGATGGCGACTACCGCGTTCCTGTTGACCTCTCTTGCGAGTATGTCTAGTGAGAAACTCCCGACAGGCGCTTCTGTACGATCCAACTCCAGGTCCAGACCGAGTTCCTCGCCGAGCAGATCCAGGTTCTTGGCCAGCCACAGGGTGAAGTTCGCGGCCTCATTCGGCCACACGTCTTTGATGTCGACTTTCTCTATTCTGCCCAGCTCTAGCATTGCTACAGATCCTCTGGCTTCAATCCCGTGCGCCCGGCTAGTCGCGCCAGCATCCGCGGCCCGATTTCATCGCGGTCATGAAATGCGAAAACATAGTTGGGCCATCCCTCTTTCGACAGAACCCTATGCGAACCTGACTGTCTCCTCACACTCCATCCAGACCGCAGCAAAGCGGCGAGGACTCTCCTCGCCCGCGTACTGGGCCACCTGCTCATGCTGCCTCAAACGAAACGCTGACGAACTCTAGCTCATCATCACCATGCTCAATCTGCTCAGCAAGCACCCGCAAAGCCAACGCTTGAACCTTCGCGATAGCCTCGTCGATCGTAGAGCCGTACACCATGACGCCCGGAATCTCCATCACCTCGGCAATCCACCGGCCGTCGGTTTCCTGTTCCGTCTCTATTGTGAACGTCATCTGCATCAAGTACCTCCCCAGCCCTACAGCGGCGTGAATCCCAGAGTACTTGTCGTCATTTGGCCTCGGGTCGCCTCGGCCTCGAGCATCGACTCCACGGCACTGATGTTGCGGGAGTATGGCAGAAGGAGCCGCACCAGTTCGTCGTGTTGCCAGCTGCAGGAGAAAGCGACCTCGGTATCGCCGACCTTCTCCATCTCGCCGTATCTCACGAAGCCCGCGACCACCATTCGCAGCCTCAGCGCGGGGTTCCTCACATCACCTTCTCCGGAGACTTGGTAGGCGAACCCGTCATTCGTGCGCCCACCTGCAACGGACAGCATCAAGGCGGACTTGGAGTCCTTGATTGTCATGGGCCCTTCGGCTAGGGCGAAGTCCGGTGCCTTGGTCACGGCCTGCGTCAGTAAGAATTTGACCGGCCGCATGTGTATCACACCGCACGGGAAGATGAACTGGTTATTCGATCCGTCCACCGGTTGGACTCCACCGAGCCGGACCATCTGGTCGCGAATCTCTCTGAGGCGGCTCTCGATCCCTTCGACTTGGCTGAAACTCCATACGGTGCAGATTCCATCCTTGTAGTAGAGTCCTACGGAAACGCTATTGAAATGTGGGTCCATTGGGACGAGCTCTAGACACGAGCCGATCTCACTGAGTCTGTCAGCAACCCGGCCACGTTTGGCGATTGTGGACTGTGTCATTGTGTCTTCCTTGTCAGGCTAGTCCGCGTCAATTCACTACAGAAACCGAATAGCTGTTTTCTGGCGTGCCGTTACTTCACCGCGGCTCTGAGGGCTCTAATGTGATCCGGGCCTGTGCCGCAGCATCCGCCAAGGACGTTCACACCGAGGTCGGCCAGGCGCTTGAACCGCTCGGCCATATACTCCGGTCCTTCGTTGTAAATGATCTGGCCGCCCTTCATACCGGGGATCCCAGCGTTGGAGTGGATCAGCATCAGGCCGTCGTCAACTGCGCGCATCTGCTCGGCAAGATCGACCATCCTATCTATGCCGTTCCCGCAATTTGCTCCTACGACATCCGCACCTGCCTCACGTAGGTCTTGAACGGCCTTCTCTGGCGTGACGCCCATCATGGTGAAGAACCCTCTCGGTCCGAGGTCAAAGACCATCGTTGCAAACACGGGCAGGTTGGTGTTTTCCCTGGCAGCACGTATGCCTGTGATTGCTTCCTCAAGGGCCATCTGGGTCTCGATTAGTATTGCGTCGGCGCCGCCACCCGCAAGCGCAGTGATCTGCTCGGCCAGCGCGTCGTACATCTCTGACGCGCTGACGCCATCTGGCAGCGGTTCCATCATCTCCCCAGTCGGGCCGACCGAGGCTGCCACGAAGTGTTCACTTGTTGGCTTCTGACTCGCGGCGTGCTCTGCGGCGAGCATGTTGAACTCTTCGACTCTACCCTCGAAGCCGTACTTCTTCTGCATGAACTGTGACCCGCCAAACGAGTTGGTCAGGACCATGTCTGAACCTGCCTCGAAGTAGTCTTTTGCCATACCTCGCACTACGTCGGGGTGACTGGCGTTGAACTCCTCCGGGCATCCACCGGCTTCCAGACCTCTCTGCTGGAGGTAGGTACCGGTAGCCCCGTCCGAGATCAGGACCTCACCGCTCGCTAGACGCTCCAGGATGCCCTGTTTTTCATCCGGGTCAGTATTCATCCTTAACCTGCCTTACACTACGCCGTGTCGCTGTTTGCCCAATGGTCAATTGCACCCGGTGTTGGGTCTCGCCGCCCCTCTCGTTGAAGGTCCCGAATTCGTGCGACGAAGTCATCTGGCAATCCACAGTTAAGCCGCTCAGCTGCCAGGTTAGCCGCAGACTCCGCAGACCCTTCCACTTCGCGGAACTCGCCCCACTCCCAGGACAGCAGGTAGTCGTCGGTACCTGATGAGCCGTCGAACATGGCGATGGCGTCCACTCCCTGTTGGAACCTTGGGTCAAGCGGACGCGACACGGTGTTCGCATCGTCCTGCGCCTGCACCTGAACAGGTATCTCCTTCCAGTACATTATGCGGACTCTGGTCAAAACACGCTCCCCGGTGCTGTCCTCGATGCGGCTAGTCGCAATTATACCGTAACAGGCTAATGCGCTGAGTCGACAGTAGAGCCAATCTGTACTGAGGCAAGCCGCTTGCGGCGTCATTCGGGTTGTGGTTGACTGTGGCGTGCGCCCATGCGTTATCAAACAACGACAGGGAGGCTACACCATGCCCATAGCACCGGTAAACGGCATCGATCTCTACTACGAACAGCACGGCTCAGGCTTTCCGCTGGTATGGAGTCACGAGTTCGCAGGCGACTACAGATCGTGGAAGCAGCAGGTCCAATTCTTCAGCAGGCGTTACAGGGTGATAACGTATAACGCTCGGGGGTATCCGCCGTCGGCCGTACCAGACTCAATAGACGACTATACGCAGGAGCATTCCGTTGATGACCTCAAGGGGCTGCTCAACTACCTTGGAATCGAATTCGCCCACATAGGGGGCCTTTCGATGGGAGGAAACGTCGCGCTCAACTTCGGTCTGACATATCCAGAGATGGCGCGCTCGCTAGTGGTGGCCGGGACCGGCGCAGGGTCTACCGACCCGGAAGCCTTTCGCGTGAACGTCATCCAGAGGGCGGATGGGATGCGCGAATACGGGATGGAGTCCATGGACGACTACTCGAACAGTCCCACACGAGTCCAACTCCTTCGCAAGGATCCGTTGGGCTACGAGGAATTCAGACAGGGCTTGATGGAGCACTCCGGACTAGGATCGGCGTTGACGTTCGCGGGAGTTCAGGGTCGCAGGCCGACTATTTTCGCGCTCGAAGAACGGATGAAAGCACTAAACGTCCCTACGCTGATTATGACAGGCGATGAGGACGACCCATGTATCGAGACCAGCGTGTTCATGAAGCGCTGCATCCCAAGATCAGGTCTTGCAGTGATCCCCCAGTCCGGCCACGCCATTAATCTCGAAGAGCCGGACCTGTTCAATCGTCTTGTGTTCGATTTCCTCACGGCCGTCGAGCAAGGAGTTTGGGCGGAGCAGGGAACGGGAGATCAGTCAGGATCGCTATTGTGAGCCAGAACGGCGCCATAGCAGACTACGACTTCATTGCCCATCTGACGCGCTTCTGTCGTGTGCTTAGAGAGCATGGCCTGCTTGTTGGGCCACAGGAGGCCGCCGACGCGATCCGCGCCGTGGGACACGTGGACGTCATGGCTGAGGGCCGCATCTACTGGTCGCTGAGGTCTTTGCTCGTGTCTCGGCAGGAGCAATTGTCAGTCTTCGACCGCCTGTTTGGCCAGTTCTGGAACTTTGAGCCCCTCACCAGGCGACCTGAGCCACAGGCCGACCCGACCGCAAACTTCGGCCAGACGCGAACCGTCGGTCGGATGCCGCGAGGTCTTGGCGTGCCAGAAGATGATCCAGACTCCATAGATACGGTAATACAGCTGCTCCGTACAGGGGCGAGCGGTCAGCACGTGACGGCTCAGCGCGATCTGTCTGCGCTCGCTGGTGAAGACATGTCGGAGCTTTCGCGGATCGCGGCCCGAATGGTGAGGGCGCTTGCATCCAGACCGGGGCGCAGACGCAGGCGTAACCGACGCAAGGGCGTGCCGGACTTGCGAAGCGCCATGAGGCTCAGCCTCAGCACAGGCGGCGATCTGATCCGACTTCCCAGACTTCGGCGAGTGCCCAGGACGCCGCGCCTTATGTTGATACTGGACGTGAGCGGCTCAATGGATAGGTACGCGCGACTTCTCCTCCAACTTGCCTACGCGGTAGGACAGCACACACGTCGTGTGGAGACGTTCGTGTTCAGTACGACAGTCACCAGAGTAACTCGTGAGTTGTCGGTTCCCACCTACTCTGAAGCGCTCTATCGCGTTGGCCTCGCAGTCAACCACTGGTCTGGGGGCACGCGCATCGGTGAGAGTCTGCGGCGAATAAACACGGCCTACGAGTATCTCGAAGATCGCTTCACTACGGTCTTTCTCTTGAGCGACGGCTGGGAGACGGGGGAGCCGAGAGAACTGGCCCACCAGATGTCGAGAATGCGGCTGAGAGTTCGCAGCCTAATCTGGCTGAATCCCCTCGCTGGAACCGAAGACTTTCAACCGCTGGCTCGTGGTCTACAGGCAGCGATGCCCTATGTTGATCACTTCGTTCCCGCGAGCGATGTCGAGCATCTCAAGCGGCTGCCGTCGCTGCTTCGTTCTTGAATTTTCCACTACTTGCGTCTCTCTCGTCCCCTATACTGGAAATATCACCGGTAGCCAAAGAGAGGCAATCCCGTCTATGAAGATACTTGGAATCTGCGGCAGTCTGAGAAGAGAGTCTTGGAATCTCAAGCTGCTCAACAGGGCGATGGAAGCCTTCGCAAGGCAAGGAGCCATCACAGAAATCTTCGACCTCAACATCGTGCCGATGTACCACCCGGACACCGAGTCGGCCGAGGGCATCCTGCCTGAAGCCGAGAGGATGAGACAAGCCGTTCGAGATGCAGCCGCGGTGGTCGTCGCTTGCCCGGAGTACAATTCCTCGATGACCAGCGCGCTGAAGAACGCCTTCGAGTGGGCTTCCAGGGGCGACAACGTTCTAGATGGAAAGGTCTTCTTCGTCATCGGAACCGGCCCCGGCCGCTCGGCATGCGCCCGGATGCACATGCACGCGACCTACAGCCTGGAATCCGAAAGCGCTATCGTGGTCCACCAGCCCCGCGTGCTGCTGCCCACAGTCGCCAACTTCATGACACAGGACGGGACTATAACTGATCCCTCTATAACCGAACTGCTGGACCAGGCTGCGGCTAGTGTGATCTCAATCACCGAAAAGCTGTCATAGCCGACCCAATAGGTGCAGGCTTAACCGACCTGGGGAATACCGGCCGGGCCTCAGACCGAATACTTCTCCACCGACTCTGGATTCAGTTCCAACCCTAGCCCGAGCTTGTCCGGGTATGGGGACCACATGCCGTTCTGATGCTCGGGGAACTCGGTATACCAGATCTTGTCGGCCTCGTGTGCGACCTTCAGGTACTCGACAACCTTCAGATTGGGCGTCGCGCAGCAGAGGTGTAGATGGACCAGCTGCACTCCGTGTGGCGCCACTGGCAGGTTGAAACCGTGCGCCATATGCGCTACTTTCATCCACTCGGTGATTCCTCCGACGCGGCCGACGTCAGGCTGGACGATGTCAGCTCCTCCCCGCGAGATCAGTTCCTTGAACCCGTACTTCGTGTACTCATGTTCGCCTGTTGCGACCGGGATAGTTGTGGAGGCAGCAATTCTGGCGAGTCCGTCGATGTCATCCGCAAGCACGGGCTCCTCAAACCAGCCTATTTGATACTGCTCGAATTCCCGGGCCATGTAGATGGCCTGCTTGGGATGGTAGCCGTTGTTGGCGTCAATGTAGATGGCGACGTCGTTGCCCAGCGCTCTGCGGACAGCCGCAACACGTTCAATGTCCTCGCGTTCCGACGTGCCAAAGTCCTTGCCGACCTTGATCTTCACACGCTTGATGCCCTGTTCGACCCATTCCGTTGTCTCTGCGATCAGTTCGTCGACAGTGAAGTTGGTCCATCCCCCGGAACCGTAGATCGGCACTGACTCCTGATATGGGCCCAGGAGCTTGTAAAGAGGTAGTCCCAACGCCTTTGCCTTGAGGTCCCACAGACCAATGTCCACGGCAGAAAGCGCACAGAATGCGATTCCCTTGCGTCCGTATCCGCGCACGCGCCAGAACATGTCGTTCCACAGCTTTTCGATGTTGAACGGGTCCTGCCCGATCAGCAGGTCTTTCATTCCGTGTTCAATGACCTGGCGCACGCCTGGACTCGACTGGCCCAGTCCAAAGCCTTCGACGCCCTCATCGGTGTGTATGTGTACAAAGAGTTGAGATCGACCGCCCGAACCGGAGGGTGGAGTTGGAATGGTGGCGTCCTGGATCGGAGCAGCGTGCGGGTAACTGAGAACCGTTGTAGTTACGTCAGTAATTCGCATCTAGCTTGGTCTCTCTGTACTAGAAGTCACGGAAGGTTATCTCCCGCTCGGCGGCGACCTTGAGATCGTCTAGCTCGATCCCCAAGCCCGGAGCATCCGGAACGGTAATCATGCCGTCGATCGGGTTGAGAGGATTTTTCAGGAAGAATTGATGGATGGCGTTCCACTTGATGAGGAACTCCTGGATTGGCGTCGTTGTCGGCGGTTGAGAAGCGATCAGGTGTGCAGTGGCGTGCGAACTATGACCGTGCGGCACCACCGGCAAATCGAATGCGGACGCCAGTGCACATATCTTCACCGCCTCGCTTAGACCTCCACACCAGTAGATGTCGGGTTGAAGCACATCCATCGCCCGGTTTTCTACGATCGACCTGAAGCCCCATCGCGTGTATTCATGCTCGCCGCCAGAGATGTCGATCGGCGAATTCCGTTGAATCTGGATGTAGCTATCGAGTTTGTCCGCCATCACCGGCTCTTCCAACCATCTAATGTTGTACTCGGCAAGCTCTTTCGCCATGCGAACAGCGTAAGGTACGTCCCAGGAGCTCCATGCGTCCAGCATGATGTCCACGTCGTCCCCAACCGCTTCCCTAAGCGTCTGGGCAAGACGGAGATTTCGACGGAACCCATCGTGCCCGTCAGCGGGGCCGTCCCTGAAGAACCACTTTGTTGCCACGAACCCATCTGCGGCAAAAGCAGCTGCGCGCTGGGCGGCCGCCTCGGGCTCAATCGAGAAGCCCAGCGCGCTTGCATACGCTGGGAACCTGGTCCGCGTAGGGCCGCCCAACAGTCTGTAAACAGGTTGATTTAACGCCTTCCCCTTCAGGTCCCACAGCCCGCAGTCCACAACGCTGATCGCCATCATGGCCTCGCCCTTACGTCCATGAATCATGGACCTGTACATGAGGTCCCAGAGGAACTCGATCGCCAAAGGATCGCGATCAATCAACAGCGGCTTCAATGACGTGTCGATGATGAAGGCTTCCGTCAGACCGCATGGTCCCGAAAGCCCAACGATTCCGTCATCCGTGTGAATCTCCAGAAATATGGAGCGGACGCTGTAGTGACCGTTTCCAAAGCTGGTCGTGTAATCTGGTCCTTGCTCCCTGAATTCATGATAGACATCTACCGGTCTGATTGGGCGCTCCTCCCAAAACGGGTCCGGATGCTCCATCACTCCTCGTAGCTCCCAAAGCTTCAAGTCCACTATCTTCATTAGGCGCATCTCCCATTGGGCATTGCGTTTGTCTACGCGTCGAGAATCATACTGCAACCCCAATATGCGCGCTAGCGTAGATTCCAATTGTGCTTGGACTCGTTTAACATTGTCTCGGCAGTCCGAATGACTTCTGGAGAGATTGATGTTTACCGGAATCGTTGAGGAAATTGGGACCGTGGCCGGCACCTCGACCACAGGACTTTCCATCGGGGCATCCGTTGTAATGGATGACCTGATGGTGTCCGACAGCATCTGCGTGAACGGTGCGTGCCTTACCGTTACCGACGTCAGTGGAGCTACCTTCAGCGTCGACACGGTGCCCGAAACGCTGTGCCGCACCAACCTTGGAGAACTGAAATCCGGTGATCCGGTTAACTTGGAACGCCCAATGAGAACGGACGGACGATTCGGGGGGCACATCGTTCAGGGGCATGTGGATGGAACAGGCAGAGTGCTGTCCGTGGTGCCAGAGGGGGAGGCCCGAAACTTCAAGTTCGAGGCAGAGGACAGCATAATGCGCTACGTAGTCGAGAAGGGCTTCGTGGCTGTGGACGGTGCGAGTCTGACGGTAGTAGACTGTGACTATCGCACCTTCACGGTGACGATCGTTCCGTACACGTGGGAGAATACAGTCTTCGGATTCCGCAAACCCGGCGATTTGGTGAACTTGGAGGTTGACATAATCGCCAAGTACGTTGAACGTCTGGCAACAGGACCGCGATTACCCGTGGACACCGCCGACGAGCTCTGACAAGCGTCTGGAGGTATCGACATGCCCCTCGCTAGGGTAGAGGAAGCCATAGCCGACATCAGAGCCGGTAAGATGGTAATCATCTGCGATGACGAGGATCGCGAAAATGAAGGTGACCTCGCAATGGCCGCGGAGTGCGTAACTCCCCAGCACGTTAACTTTATGGCGACGCATGCCCGGGGCTTGATCTGTATGCCAATGCTTGGGCATCGTCTCGAAGACCTCAGACTGCCGCTAATGACGCAGGAGAACACCGCTCGACTCGGTACTGCTTTTACCGTATCGGTTGACGTTCTAAACGGTGCGACAACCGGAATCTCAGCTTTTGATAGAGCTGCGACTATCAAAGCCCTCATCGACCCGAACACCGTTCCCGAGGATCTAGGACGTCCGGGTCACATCTTTCCCCTCAGGTACATGGAGGGTGGCGTACTCAAACGCACAGGGCAGACTGAGGCTTCCGTAGATCTCGCGCGATTGGCCGGTCTGTACCCGGCCAGCGTCATCTGCGAGATCATGGCTGACGACGGCAACATGGCCCGCTTGCCCACGCTTGAAAAGTTCTCCCAAAAGCACGATATCAAGATCGTCACTGTTGCGGACATCATCACCTTCAGGAGAGAGCACGAGAAGCTGATCGAGCGCGTGGCTCAGGCTAGGGTTCCCACCGAACATGGCGAGTTTCTGGCCGTTTCGTACAGGAGCCTGGTGGACCCGAACGAGCACATAGCGCTGGTCAAGGGAGAGATAACGGCGAACAAGCCCGTGCTTGTGCGTGTTCACTCCGAATGCCTAACAGGCGACGTGTTTGGGAGCGTTCGCTGCGACTGTGGCGGTCAGATGGAACTCGCTCTCCAGGCCATCGAGCGTGATGGGGCCGGCATTTTCCTCTATATGAGACAGGAGGGAAGGGGAATCGGCATCCACAACAAGCTCAAAGCATACGAGCTTCAGGACGCCGGGATGGACACCGTCGAGGCCAACATAGCGCTCGGTTTCGCACCGGACCCTCGCCAGTACGGGGTAGGAGCGCAGATTCTACTCGACCTCGGCGTTAACAAGATGCGCCTTCTCACAAACAATCCGCAAAAGAGGGTCGGCCTTGAGAGTTTCGGGCTTGAGATAGTGGAGCAGGTGGGTATCTTCGCCGAAGTAACCGAGGAGAACCGCCGTTACCTGAAGGCTAAACGGGAGAAGCTGGGACATAGCCTGGATCCGATGGAGGAAGAGTTCAACGCAGGGGCTGCCCAGTGAGTCGCAGAGTCTCAGGATCACTGAATGGCGAAGGCCTCAGGGTTGGCATAGTCGTGGCCGAATTTAACGACTTCATAACTTCCCGGCTTCTGGAGGGCGCCTTGGCGGGACTCGAGGCTCACGGGGTAAGAGACGACGATGTCGCTATCGCTTCCGTTCCAGGCTCGTTCGAGATCCCGCTAATCTCAAAGAAAATGGCGGAATCAGGGCAGCATGATGCGGTCATCTGTCTGGGTGCGGTGATCAGAGGTGAAACGGACCACTACAACTTTGTAGCCGGCGAGGCCACCAAAGGCATCGCCAATGCATCTGTCTCTTCCGGCGTTCCGGTCATCTTCGGAGTTCTTACTACCGACACCCTGGAGCAGGCAATCAACCGCGCGGGCGGTAAGCAGGGCAACAACGGCTACGGCGCCGCGGTGGCCGCCGTCAGGATGGCCAATCTCGTAAGGGCCATTGACACGGCCTGATAGCCTCTTGTGCCTTCCCGACCTGCTCCCTCAATTGACAAGCTCTTTGATCGTGCCCTGAGCGGCGATCGTCGCTCCCTCGCCCGCCTTTTCACTCGTATCGAGCGCGATGAGTCAGACCTCCACGAGGTCATGCGGCTCGCGCATCTGGTGGCTGGAGGTGGCTCTGTCATAGGCGTCACTGGACCCCCGGGGGCTGGAAAGAGCACGATTGTGGACGGTCTATCTGCCGCAGCGCGCTCCGATGGCAAGAAGGTGGGAGTGCTTGCCGTCGACCCTACAAGCCCGTTCACCGGCGGTGCGGTGCTAGGCGACCGAATCAGGATGCAGTCACATCACCAGGACACCGAAGTCTTCATTCGCAGTCTCGCTACTCGCGGCGTACCTGGTGGACTGAACGCTGTATCCCGGGCTGGCGTAAAATTGCTGGACGCCGTAGGAAAGGACGTCATCCTGGTAGAAACCGTGGGCGTCGGACAGACGGAACTTGACGTGATGGGTGTTGCAGACCTCACAATCGTCGTGCTCGTACCAGAAGCGGGTGACACCGTCCAGACCATGAAGGCTGGTCTGTTGGAGATTGCCGACATATTCGTGGTCAATAAGTCTGACCGTGATGGCGCCGGCCAGATTGCATCAGCCATTCGCTCTATGATCGCCTTTGAACCGATGCCTCCTGAGAAAGTGCCGCCGGTGTTGCATACGCAGGCTCACCTAGGAAACGGTGTCCCTGAACTGTATGCTGAGGCGTCAGCGCGAATCGACGCCTTGCGCCGGTCGGGTCAACTCGCTGTACGTAGGTCGCACCAGGCGAGTCGGGAGGTTACGAGGCTGTTGAAGGTTGCTGTCGCCGATGCCGTGGACCGTGTCGTCGAAACTGATCGCCGAGCTTCTGAATTACTGAGCAGCGTCCAAGCCGATGAGATGGACCCATTCACCGCGGTACAGCGGATTATCGACAGCGGCTCGGTCTCTGCCGCCATAGAAAATAGGGGCTGTGTCCATGTTGATCCCAAAGTTCGATCATGAGGTTCGACAATGGATGATTGCCCAGGGCACTGCTTTCGGGAGTATAGTGAGAGGCGTACTTAGGCTCGCAGCACTGGTCGAATCTCGTATAAATCTGCCAGCCGTGGGAAATGAACGTCGATGGCGGGAGTCGTCCTGATGGAACCGAAGCCACATGCCCTCCAGGGAATCAAAGTAATTGACTGGACGATCTGGCAGTTCGGCCCGGTTGCCGCAACCATGTTGGGTGACCTCGGCGCGGACGTTGTAAAGATTGAGTCCCTGGACGGCGATCCGGGCCGAGCTGTCTTCTCTGCATCGGGTGTGGACAGGAGCCTGCCCGCCGGTCGCAACGCCTATTTCGAGGCTAACCACCGCAACAAGCGCAGTATCGCTCTGGATCTCAAGAAGACCGAGGGCGTCGAGATTGTTCATAAGCTCGTCGCCGATGCGGACGTATTCATTCAGAACTTTCGTAAGGGCGTCGCAGAAAGGCTAGGTCTCGGCTATGAATCCTTGCGCGATATCAACCCGAGTCTGATCTATGCTTCGGGGTCAGGATACGGGCCTGTCGGCCCAGATTCCTCAAGCCCAGCACTTGACGCCGCGGCGCAGGCGCGGAGTGGACTCATGTATGCCACTGGGCCAGACGGGGTCGATCCTTATCCAGTCCAGGGTGTTGTTGGAGACCAGATTGGTGGAATCACGCTCGCCTGGGGTATCCTGGCTGCCCTCGTAGCCCGCTCAATCCACGGCGCCGGTCAACGCGTTGATACATCGCACCTCTCGAGTTCCATCTGGCTTCAGGGTCTGGCCGTAAGTATGGGACTACTTACGCAGCATAAGCCCGACTCCGAGATCAACCTGACCTACAACCCTCCCAGGACCGATGCGTACAACCCGCTCGCAAACTACTACAAATGTGCGGACGGACGATGGATAATGCTCGCTAATTTCCAGGCCGATCGGTATTGGCCGTCCTTTGCTTCAGCACTCGGGCTCGACGATCTCATAGACGATCCCAGGTTCGCCGAAACTATCTCCCGTGGCGAAAACCGGCACGAGCTGATTCCTGTCCTAGACCGGGTCTTTGCCCGGAAGACCTACGATGAATGGGCAGAGATTCTTAAGAGATCGGGCGATTTCATATTCTCGCCTGTCCAGACGCTCACGGAGCTTCTGGATGACCCGCAGGTGGTGGCGAACGATTACATCACTGAAGTCGAACACCCGGACCTCGGGCGGGTCAAGCTCGCCAATCATCCTGTTAACTACAGTGAGACTCCCCACTCCATCCGCTCGGTCGCGCCCGAACTGGGCCAGCATACGGAAGAGGTCATACTTGAGCTTGGATACACCTGGGAGGACATTGCGCGTCTACAAGACGGAGGAGTCATCCTCTGACTCTTAGCTGCTACCCGCCAATTGCCGAACACCAGCCGCTAATGGCGACGTCGTCACCGAAAGTCTCGACACGGACGTCGACTAGTCTTAACGCTTGAGCCATTTGTTCCACACCATCGCCACCTACCGGTGATGGTGCTGCGGCTCCCCCGATGATCACAGGGGCGACGAAACCAACGACTCTATCTACCAGCCCTGCGTCGAGCAGCGAACCAAGAAGCGTGCCGCCGCCTTCGACGAAAACGCTGATAACGCCACGTCGCCCCAGTTCGTCCAGAAGTTCCGTTAGGTCCACGCGCCCATCGACTCCCGTCGCAGAGAAGACATCTGCGCCTGTCGATTCCAGACGCTCTCGCCCAGTCGGCGACTCTCCAGCCATCGCGACAAGCGTGCTGCCGGGCTGCCTGAGCAGAGTCGAGTTCAGCGGCAGCTGGCCGCTGCTGTCCACAATCACGCGCAGCGGCTGACGGGGCAGGGGAGAGCCGTCCGGTCTCCTTGCCGTGAGCTGTGGGTCGTCTGCGAGCACAGTCCCGATTCCAGCCAGGATCGCATCCGATCGCGCCCGAAGCTCATGAACATATCGGCGCGACTTCTCCGCAGTTATCCACTTCGAGTCTCCGGTGCGGGTCGCGACTTTGCCGTCCAGGCTCATTGCGAACTTCGCTGTGACCAGCGGCCTGCCGGTTGTTATGAACTTGGCGTGAGGCGCGGCCAACTCTTGCGCTTCATGCCTTCCTTCACCTGTGCGCACTGCGATTCCCGCTTCTCGGAGCCGATCGAGGCCCGTCCCACTCACGCGGGGATTGGAGTCTATAGTCGAGGCATGTACCTCGGAGATGCCGGACGCGATGATCGCGTCAGTGCAGGGAGGGGTTCTGCCATGATAAGAACACGGTTCCAGTGTGACGTAAAGCGCTGCCCCTTGTGCCTGGTGGCCGGCCTGGCGCAGCGCGACGACCTCAGCGTGGGCTTCGCCCGCTGGCTGAGTGTTGCCCTCTCCAGCAACGCGCCCGCCTTTGACCACCACTGCGCCAACCGGCGGGTTCGGGCTTGTCCGTCCGACGGCGTCCCAGGCCAACTCCAGCGCGCGGACCATGTGCGGACTGATGACCGTCTCTCTACCAGCGCTACTGAATGGACCCGTCCAGCGTGGTGGAGCACCGAGTTTGTCAGGCGGGCTCATCGCCGTTCATCGGCAGTTGGTAGTCCAAGTAGTATCGCGAGGTCACGGGGCCGCCTTGGCCTTGGTACTTGCTCCCTAGCTCACTCGATCCATACGGGTTATCCGCAGGAGTGGTTAACTCTGTGAATGAGATGTGGCCGATCTTCATTCCCTTGTGCAGCGTTATGCCCAGAATTCCGACGTTGGAAAACTCAAGCGTCAGCTTCCCTCTCCAGCCAGGATCGACGAAACCAGCGGTAGAGTGAATCAGCAGACCGTAGCGAGCGAGCGAGCTCTTCCCCTCGATCCGGGCGACTATGTCGTCCGGAATGGTCACAGCTTCGAGCGTACTTCCGAGCGCGAACTGACCCGGATGCAGCAGGAACGGCCTTCCCTCTTCGACCGTAATTTTCTCGACCACGTCGTCCGCCGGCTTCATGACGTCGATGTGAGTCCGCCAGTTGTTGCGGAAGACGAGTATCTCGCTGTCCAGTCTGATGTCCACGCTCGCCGGCTGCACAGCGTTCGGGCCGAGCGGATCGATGACAATTCGGCCTGTCGCCATCTGCTCTCTGATGGACCGATCGCTCAGGATCATGACTTAGGCACCTCGGGATGAACAGTACTTAAACTATTCTCGAACTTAAGCTAACAAGATCGCTCATTGAAAGCGTAGGCGGTGTCAGGTTTCAACGGTTTCCATAAGATGGGCGCATTCCGATGCCGCTACTGCTGAATGGAAAACGCCGCGTGGACGGTCAACGAGACCTCTAATTCACCACCGCTGATCGACGTGCTCGCGAAATCATCTACCGTGAGTGCGTAAGCAGAAACAGCCGACTCTTGACGGAGCCGATACGGGTCCACACCGTAGGTGCTGACAGGCGAGTCTGTTATGTATCCTAGATTGCCCAGGCCAATCCCCGCAGTGTCGGCGATCTGCTGGGCCTTCGTCATCGCGTCCATTACCGCCTTCTCGCGAAGTTGAGACATTATGTCCGATGTGTCCTCGACCGTGAACCGCAGTCCGTTGAATCTTGTGGCATCCCCCCCGGCTGTGATTACTTCGTCGATGACTGTCCCAATCGTGTCCAAATCCCTAACTTTGGCAGTTAGGCTATTTGTCACTTCGTATCCAACAAGCTCCCTTCGGTTGGACCTTCTGCCATCTTCTTCGACCTCGATCCACTCATACTGCGGCCGAACGTTGAAGTTGTGAGTCTGTATGTCCCGCTCCTCCGCTCCGTTCTCCATGAGCGACTGTATGATGGCGTCCATCGCTGTCGCGGCTGCGCCGTTCGCCTCCGCTACGGTGTCATCAATTGACTCAACTCCGAGGTTCAGGATTGCAAGATCCGGCTCCATCGTGATCTTTCCTGTCCCTGTGACCCATATCCCTGCCTCTCCGGCAGCGATGTTATCGAACAGGGCGGGAGACTGGGACATGGGGGCGCCGGTAACCATGCTGGCCGCCGTGACCACGCCAAGAGAAGCCGAAACCGATTCCTCGTCTGCCGTGTCCGGCTCATGAGTAGCAGCCTCGCTTTCGAGCGCGCATCCAACAGCCAGCATCATGAGCAGCGCAGCTGCACCTACCAACACCGTTGCATTCAAGATTCTGTTCATGCTTTTGACCTCCATTTCTAAGAACTTCCTTTCTTCCACTTCTCTACTTGTATAGACGATCCGTAACCCGATTTCGTTCCATGGATCGGCTCACGGTGCTCGTATTCTCTAGCATACTGCGGGTTGGCGCATCCATGGTGAGCAATTGGCCACTGGGTGGCGGACCTACTCTCTCCTGCGGGAGATCCACACGGCTATGCCGATCAGCGCGATCAGAAGAATCCCTAGCGCTATCTCTAGCTGGATGAGTGGGATCTCCGGCCTCTGACTGGAGTCTTCCTTGAGCATGTCTGACTCACGTGCGAACGGCAGCGGAGGTTTCGCTGTCGGAGATTCAGTAGGAGTTGGCATCTGCTCCGGCGTTCGAGAAACTGTAGGCCTAGGCGTTGGGGCTGATGTCACGGTTGGCGTGGGTGTGGACGTCGGTGTTGGTGTATCGGTGGGTATGGGCGTTGGCGTCAGAGTGGAGGTTGGTCTGGACGTTGGCGTCGGGGTGCCAGTAGGAGTAGGAGTGGAAGTGGCTATCTGATCCAACGCTACCGTCACACCGGGCGCCTCGTCCGACATGGGCTCTGGAGAGGCGGTCGCTAAGCCCGCGCTCTCAGGTGCAGCTGAATCCTGCTCCGACGGCTCGGCTGATTTCGCAGCAGCCCTGGTCAGGGCTGCTGCATCTTCAAGAGACTCTGCTTTTTCAGTTGCCGAAGGCGCAGCGGGCGCTGATGCCATCTGAAGTGCGGCAGGGGCCACCGTAGCGGCGGGAGCCGGGGCCGGCACTGCCGTAACTGCTAGTGGTGGAGGGGCTGCCGTCGGTGCTGGTGCTGCCGGTGCAGGAGCCGCTGGTGTAGGAGCCGCAGGCTGGGCGGGAGAAAGTGGAGCCTGAGGGGCCGGAGCCATTGTCGGGGCCGCGGGAGCTGCTGATGCAGGCTGTGCTGGTGCCGCAGCCTGTTCGCTGTGTGACTGCCTCGTCCACTCTGACAGGTCGGACTGCACCAGCAGACCTGTCACATCTGCCAGAATAAGCCCGACTAGCACAACGGCTGCTACCGACGCAGCCATACGAACGCCCAACACCCACCTGAGGCCACCCTTCGCAGGTTCTATAGGCGCCGAAATTGCGAATGAGCGGGCCGTCTGGATCTCCGGCAACTGCCTCAGGGCCGTTACGGTCACCCTGAGTGACTCAAGCTCCTGGAGACACTCCTCGCACGTAGACAGGTGCCTCTCCACGCGACGACGCTCGGAGTCGCTTACCTCGTCGTCAATGTACGAAGATAGCAGCTCTCGCAGCTTCCCGTGTCTAAACTTGTCGAACAGTTCTATCAAGTTGAGTGAGTCCCTCTAATCATCAAGACGAAGCAAGTCGCCGAGGAGTTCCCGACGCTCCATCAGCGCGTCCCTGACCCTCGACCTCGCGCGGCTCAGCCGAGACTTGACGGTCCCGACCGACACGGCCATAGCCACGGCGGCTTCTCCATAGCTCAGTCCTTGAACATTGACAAGGACTAGCGCCGTTCTTTGGTCGAAGGAAAGAGTGAGGATGGCCCGCTGGATTTCGGCGTTGAGTTCGCCGCGCTGCGCAACCTCGTCGGGCGACACTTCACCGGAGACTGGCTGGAATGACGGATTCTCCAATGACACCTCCAGCGAACTCTCCGATCTGCGTCGTCGTCTTCGCAGCTCGTCCCGGCTGCCATTAGCCGCGATTCGCAGTAGCCAGGACCTCAAGTTGCCGCCCCGGAAGCGGCCCAGCGAACGGTAGGCGGAAATGAAGGTGTCCTGTGCAACGTCTTCTGCCTGCGCTCGGCTGCCCAGCATACGTGCTGCGAGGCTCACTACCTGGTTCTGGTATCGTGAAACGATCCGGTTAAAGGCACACAGGTCGCCGCCCTGGGCCAGACAGACCAGGACACCATCTTCGTAACAGCTGTTCGCGTGCCCTCCTATTGTTTGTGCCTCGCTCCCTACTTACAGCGCTGAAAACCAAATGCTACTGAATAAGACATTCGAAGCTGCCATATAATAGTAACTGCGCAGAGCCTGCGAAACACGTTGATTAGCCAAGAGACCAACCATTGCGCGATCCGAAAGAGCCACCAGCCATGCGACGAATAGTCAAAGAGATGATTGAAACGGTCCTGCTGGCCTTGCTGCTGTTCGTACTGATGGAGTTCAGCGTTCAGAACTTCAAGGTGGAAGGATCGAGTATGAAGCCCACCCTCGAGCAGGACCAATACCTGCTGGTCAACAAGATCATCTACGCCCGTGTAGGTCTCGACGAGATTGCCCCTTTCATCCCGTTCGTTCATGCGTCCCAAAACGGACCGGAACGCTCGATGTTCGCATTTCATCCGCCAGAGCGAGGAGAGGTCGTCATCTTCCACTTTCCGGGCGACCCTACCCGTGACTTCGTAAAGAGGGTCATAGGCATTCCCGGAGACACTATCGAGATCAGGCGAGGGGATGTGTATCGCAACGGGGAGTATGTAGAGGAGCCGTTCATCACTAATCCCAGCACACGAAGCTACGATCCGGTATTCGTTCAAGGGGGACACTACTACGTACTTGGTGATAACCGCCGGTCCTCGAACGATTCTCGCGACTGGGGATTGGTTCCCGAGCAGAACCTCATCGGCCGGGCTTGGATGAAGTACTGGCCTCCCGACAACCTTGGTTTTGTCGACTAGATCTCCGATAGCATTGAACCGGCGTGGGAAGTTTGGGTGCGCGGTTCTACCCTTCGCATACAGGTAGCGAGGCCCCGCAGGGCCATTATCACCGCTTGACAACGTACTCGCGCTCTATTATCGTACGCGCCAACGGCGATTTTGGAATCATTCCAGACTAGCAGGAATTTCACAAACTCGGCGTGATCGGCGAATCATATCGGGAGACGCTGTTGGATTCACTGGTTCGGGCACGAATCGACGAGATGCGAGATGCGCTTCTGAATCAGGGCATCTCGATCACCAGGCGCAGGGACAAGATGCTTCAAGCTCTTGCCTCCAATGATCGTCACCCCAGCGTTAATGAACTCCACGCCGAAGTGAGACGCTGGTACCCCTCAACCAGCCTTGCCACAATCTACAACACCATCGAGTTGTTGAAGGAGGCGGGGCAGATCCTGGAACTCGAATTCAGCGGGGCCGCGAATCGATATGACGGCAGGCGCCCTGAGTCCCACCCCCACCTTATTTGCCTTACGTGCGAGTCCATAGAGGATATGGAAGGCGAAAGTACCGACGCAGACTATCTCGACAGGCTTTCTGAGCACACTGGCTACCGCCTTGTGCGCCAGCGCACGGACTACTATGGAGTCTGTCCACTCTGTCAGGAGCAGACCACGGCAGCTTCTGACTGACAACGGAATCGAAATTGCAGGGGAGGACTGAACATCCTGCATGGAGTTGAAAGGAGGACACGGATGGCAACGAGAGAAGATATTGCTCTGATGTCTCACCTGATGCGTCGCGCCGGTTTTGGCGCTACCCGTGAGGACATCGAGCGCCAATGCGAAATAGGGTACGAGCAGATAGTCGAAATGCTGCTTGACCCAGAGAGCCAGCCCCCCGTCGATGAGTACGCGCTGTACAGGTATCACCCCATCACCGAGGTGCCAGGAGGGGCGGCCGCCCCCGGGCAGGCCAACTGGCTATTTTGGATGGTCACCACCCAGCGACCGCTGGAAGAGAAGATGGCGCTCTTCTGGCATCATGTGTTCGCGACCGGGAATGCGAAGGTGGACAACTGCAACCATCTGCTTGAGCAGATTGACATGTTCCGCGACTTGGGCATGGCCAACTATCGCGACCTGCTCATCTCGCTCTCCAAGAACCCGGCGATGATCTTCTGGCTGGACAACAACGAAAACCACAAGCACGCTCCCAATGAGAACTGGGGGCGCGAACTCCTCGAGCTGTTTAGCCTCGGAGTAGGCCACTACACCGAGACAGATGTGTTCGAGTGTTCGCGAGCCTTCACGGGATGGACGATAGACGCAAAGATGCCGCGCTACCCATATGGGCGACATCCCTGGAAGTTCAGCTACCGTCCAGAGGATCACGATCAGACTGAGAAGACCTTCCTCGGGCAAACGGGCAACCTCAATGGGGAGGACATTATTGACATCATCCTCCAGCAGGATGCGTGCCCCAGGTTCATCACGAGACATCTGTACAACTTCTTCGTCGCCGACGAGCCGCAGGTCCCTGCGTGGAACATAGAGCCTCCGCGCAACCCCGAGGCGATTGAGTCGCTGTCGAAGACACTCGTTGACAACAACTACGAGATCAAGCCGGTACTGCGCGAGATGTTCAACTCGGACTACTTCAAGGAGTCCCAGTACCAGAAGGTGAAGAGCCCAACGGAAGTGGTCGTTGGCACTCTCCGGATGACCAAGGACATGACCGGTCCAGATCCTCGGCTTGAAGCGTTGGGCAAGGAACCGGGCTACATGGGCCAGGACATCCTGGATCCGCCGAGCGTCGAAGGTTGGCACACCGGCCGCGAGTGGATCAACAGCGGCTCGCTCGTCAAGCGCGTCAACTTCGTAGCTGACCGTGTGAGTGATGCCGACCTGCCCGGCGTCCAGTCTATGATTGACTACGTCGGCTCCAACGGCGCAACCATGTCCGCCGGCGAGCTTGTGGAACGTTGCCTGGACATCATGGGGCCGCTCGACGTAGATCTGAGGACCCGTGATGAACTGGTCTCGCACGTCTCTGATAGCGGTGAAGAGATCGCGGTGGGTTCGGAAGAATTCACGGAAAGGGCAACTCAGACATTCGCACTGATCTCCTCGACCAGAGAATATCAGTTCGGTTAAGCAAAGTCAGAACCGGGAACGGGCGGCCCGCTTCTTTGACGGGCCGCTCCTCCCAAGCAGGCCAGTGAGCCAGAGGAGATGATGCAATGGCTGCTAATGGCAACGGAAATGGGAAGCCACCGGTCTTGGTTGTGCTCCAGCTGACCGGCGGGAACGACTACTTCAACACGGTCATCCCATACAACGACAAGCACTACTTCGATAGCCGTCCCTCGCTACAGATTCCGCAGGACCGTGTCCTGAAACTGGACGATGAGTTGGGTCTCCACCCCGCGATGGGTCCAATGAAAGACATCTACGAGAGTGGCAACATGGCCATCATCCATGGTGTGGGATATGCTAACTCGCCGCGGTCACACTTCCGATCAATGGACATCTGGCACACATGTGAGCCAGACAAGGTTGGGACTGAAGGCTGGCTCGGTCGCGCCCTGCGCGAAATCGACCCCAATGGCGAGAACCCGGTCACAGCTGTCAACATCGGACAGGCGCTCCCGAGGGCGCTTGTCGCGCCCGGCGTCTCGGTTGCATCCGTCGCTGATCTTTCCACCTATGGACTGCTGACCAGCATCGAGCAGCAGGAGCAGCGCGAGCAGATGCTCAGCCGCTTCGCCAACATGTACGGCCCCGCCGTAGGAACGGGGCAGGTCATGGAGTATCTTGGCCAGACGGGTCTCGATGCCCTCAAGGGCGCCGACATCCTGAAGGTCGCCCCCGACACGTATGAGTCCTCCATCGAGTACGGTGCGAGCCCTATCGCCAGCAAGCTGCGTGATATCGCCCAGATTCACACCGCGGACGTCGGCACTCGCGTCTTCTACTGCGACTACGGCTCGTTCGACACCCATGCAGCGCAGGCCACCGCGCATGCGAAGCTGTGGCAGGACGTTTCCGAGGCCGTGCAGGACTTCTGGGACGACCTCCGCGAGCAAAATGCCGATGAGAACGTGGTTATGATCATGTTCAGCGAGTTCGGCCGCCGCGTGCGCGACAATGGCTCGGGCACCGACCATGGCGCCGCCGGCGTCGGCTTTGCCGTTGGCCCAGGGGTCAAGGGCGGGATGTACTCCGAGTACCCGGATACCAGGCCAGAGGCCCTGGAGCAGGGTGACCTCGTCCCCAACCAGGACTACCGTGGTTTCTATACGACAATCCTTGAGGACCATCTCCACATGGAGGCGGCTCCGATCGTCAACGGTAACTTCGAGGCACCGAGATACCTGCAGACCAACGGGTCGTAATACCTACGCAATCGACGCTCATTCCCTGGCACCGGCCCCCGCCGGTGCTAGGCTGGGCCCTCTACATTCAACCCTCGCCACCTGCCGCCGGGTCAAGAACTCAGCTGGACTCATTGTGTGAGGGTGAAATCTACGGACTCGACCATGAAACTAGTTTGGGGGTAGTGAATCATGTTGACTACAACCGTGGCTGGACGGACTTGGAATTTCAGCCATGCCATTGGAAGAAACGCCGCCGCGGGCAACGGATTCACCCAGCCCGTTGACGTCGCAGCCGGGCCCGAGGGTGTCCTCTACGTCCTCAGTCGCGGAAATGATGGCGCTGGCGGCGTCGTTGCGGAAAACAAGCGAATCGGCAAGCTGACGATTGACGAGCAATTCATAGGGGACTTCGGAAGAAGACAGATGCGGTGGCCGACCGGACTCGCGCTTGATTCAAACGGGGACCTCTATTGCTCTGAGGAATACGAGAACCGTATTCACATTTTCAACGAAGACGGAGAACCCATCGCCCAGTGGGGGGAGTCTGGATCAGACGAGGGCCAGTTGAATGGACCGTCTGGACTGGCTTTCGACAGCGACGACAACATCCTCGTGGCTGACGCCAAAAACAATCGTGTGCAGAAGTTCTCCAGGGACGGCAAGTTCCTCGCGGTCATAGGTGAGGACCAACTCAACCAGCCTTGGGGCATCGCAGTGGATGGTGACGACAACTTGTACGTCGCCGACTGGGGCAACAACCGCGGCGTGAAATTCTCGCCTGATGGCGACCTCCTGGTCACATTTGGTGGAAATGGAGCGGAGGAAGGCGCCGATCTAGACCATCCCGCAAGCATCGCAGTTGACAGTGAGGGCGACGTCTATGTATCGGACTGGGGCAACAAGCGCATCCAGATATACGACGCCGAAGGCTCTGTGATAACGGCTCTGTACGGCGACGCCGTCGAGTTCAGTAAGTGGGCCGCTGAGGTCATCAACTCCAACCCCGACGCGCAGAAGGCATACCGTAGGGTCAAGGACCGCACTACTCTCGGCTTGTTCGAGCGACCGGTGGGCCTGACAGTGGACTCGGAGGATCGCATCATCGTCACCGACTCCACCCGCGGACGCTTGCAAATCTACGCCAAGGAAAAGCAATATATGGACCCGCAATTCAACCTGTAGGCCAGAGCAGAAATCCAAGGCCGAATTAGGGGGCGCTCCTCGTGGGCGCCCTTTTCTATTACTAGGCAACAACCTTGCAGCCGCTACACATCCGTCTGTGCTAGGCTTTGCGAACCATGAGTTGACAAGTCTGGCGCTGTGTTGGGATGTCCTCTTCAAGCAGAATTTCTACGAGGACGTGAAACCCCTAAAACAGCTAGAAAATGAAATCGGACGGGTGAGAGACTTACTGGAGATGCTGACGCGCGTAGAGTTGGAGCAATAAGTTCTACTGCTAGCCCTGGCCCCTGCGTACTGGCCATTGGCCCACACACTCGAGAAGGCGGAAAGGACAAAGATGGCAGAATTCCTGACCACGACGGGCGTATCGTTTCGACTTGAAGAGATTATCAAGAATGCGCAAGACCGTCTTGTGATCATCAGTCCGTTCCTCAGAATCAACGAGCGTATCAAGGAACTCCTGGAGGATAAAGACCGACTAAAGATAGATGTCCGAGTCATCTATGGTAAGAACGAACTGCGGCCGGAGGAAAATAACTGGCTTGCAGCGATGACTTCCATCAGGACTAGCTTCTGCAAGAACCTTCACGCGAAATGCTACCTAAACGAAGGCGAGGCACTTCTTACCTCGATGAATCTCTATGAGTTCTCCCAAGTTCACAACCACGAAATGGGCATACTTGTGTCTAAAGCTGAAGATGAAGAACTGTACGAGCAGATCCGCAGAGAGGCGAATCGGATCGAGAGAATAAGTGAAACGATTCGGGTGACGGTGGCAGGGGTTGAACCTGATGAAGACAGTCAGCTGGGATTCTGCATCCGGTGCAAAGAAACCATATCTGCCAATCCGGCGCAGCCGTACTGCAGTCGCTGCTTCACGAGCTGGAACCGATACAAGAATGAAGCGTATGCGGAGAAACACTGTCACCTGTGCGGAAAGGAACACGAGACGACAATGCTCAAGCCCGTGTGTCTCGCCTGCTACCGCAAATACAAGGACGTCCTCAAATTCGCGGCTAGCTAGCAGGCTGTGCCGTGTCTCTCAAGTCAACGCGACCGGGTCTACGTCCACGCTCCATTCCCTGGGAATCTCTACCATGTCCAGCAGCGCCCTCGGATGCCGTCCCCGCAGGACTACGTGCCACCGGTATCTGCCTCGTAGTCTTGAAGGGTAGGGTGGCGTTGGCCCCAGTACCTCTACATCCGTAAGGTCGGCCTCCGACTTAGCAAGTCGGAGTGTGTCAGCCAGCTCGCGCGCACGAGACTCCGCCGTTGAGATGTTGGTGTGGCTGTAAAGCAGACGAATCAACCTCGAATAGGGAGGATTGCGCTGCTCTCGTCGGTATCGCATTTCGGCAATGTAGAATAGCTCGTAGTCCTGCGCTTGCGCCGCCCTGATAGCATAGTTCTCTGGCTGATATGTCTGAAATATCACACGACCGGACTCGTGCTCACGCCCTGATCTTCCCGCGACTTGGCACAGCAGTTGGAACGTTCGCTCGCCAGACCGATAGTCTGGAATGCCTAGTCCGACGTCTGCTAGCACTACGCCCACCAGCGTGACTCCCGGCAGATGCAACCCCTTCGCAATCATCTGAGTCCCTACTATCACGTCCGCCTGGCCGCTTCTGAACTTTGAGAGCAGTCCCTCATATTCACGCGCATGTCGCGTTGCGTCCCGGTCCCATCTCAGGACCCGGGCCTGCGGGAACTCGCGCTCCACCTCCGCAGCCACCGACTGGGTCCCGATACCGTACAGGCTCAGCCTGAAGCTCAGGCACTCAGGGCAGTTGTCGGGCATTCTGCGCCTTCGACCGCAATAGTGGCAGATCAGCCGTTGTATGGGCCGATGGTACGTCAGGGCTACATCGCAACTGCGGCACGAGAGGCTGGAACCGCAGTGTCGGCATTGTAAGTGCGTCGCGGTCCCACGGCGGTTCAGAAACAGGATCGCCTGTCTTCCCGCGTTCAGACACGACTCTAATCCAGTGCGCAGCCGACGGGAAAACATCTCCCTGTTGCCCTCGCGCAGCTCTCGCCTCATATCGACTACTTCAACGGTAGACAGAGGGACGACCGAAGTGGAACCGTCAGGTTCGCGCACCAGTCGATCACGGAGAACGTGCAGGCCGCATTCTCCGCGACGACCACGGTAGTACGAGCCCACGTCAGGTGAAGCGCTCCCCAGGATGGTAATTGCTCCCGAGAGGCTGCCCAGTCGCTCAGCAACAGACCTTGCGTGGTATCTCGGAACCGCGTCGTGTTGCTTGTAGGTCCACTCGTGTTCTTCGTCGAGCACGATCAGTCCGGGATTAGATACAGGGGCGAATACTGCCCCCCTGGATCCGATCACCACATTGCGAATACCACTTTGGATCGCCCACCACTGATCGTGTCGCTGTCCGTCCGTTAGTCCGCTGTGCTGGACGGCGACCTGACCTGGAAAGCGGGCTGCGAATCTCTCGATCGTCTGAGGTGTCAGAGCGATCTCCGGCACCATCACAATGGCTTGCCGACCCAGGTCGAGGCACTCCTCGACCGTCGACAAATAGACCTCAGTCTTGCCGCTCCCCGTGACTCCCTGAATAAGCACGACTCTGGGATTGTCAGTGGTGCCCCTAAGTGCATCTACAACTGCGGAAACCGCGCTCCGCTGCGATTTGGAAAGCGTGATGGCTGGTTCGGGCTGAAAGTCCCGGTCCGCCAGTGGATCGCGGAACACTTGAGTCCGCTCGATCTCTAGGAATCCTCTGGTTGCCAAAGCCGCTACGGCAGATGATCCGAATTCCCTTCTTACCTGAGACGCTGGTGTAAGTCCAGTTGATGCGATCAGGTTCATAATCAGCGCCGACTGGCGGTGGGCCCTGGTCCTATTCTTGGGATCTGCCAGCCATTGACGGATCTCCTTCATGGCGCTCGTTCTTACACGTACGTACTCTACGTACCTGGGGCCAACTGTGCGTCGGGCCGAACGATAACTGCGCTGCAGCAAACCCCGGGATACGAGTGGTCCGATCGTCGTCCTCGCCCACTCGCCCAAAGTGGATACCAAGGCTTCGACGTCGGCCCGACCTTCTCGTCCGATGGTCTCCAGAAGGCGAAGCTGTCTGTCACTGTTGGCGACCGACTTGATGTCGCTAACATCGTGGGCCAGGGACACCGTGGTTCTCGTCTGCACACGGCTGCCCGGCGGAAGCATGGGGGCGACCGCTTCGAAGAGTGAGCATCGGTAGTATTCGCTAATCCAGAGCGCAAGGGAGAGATGAGTGGAATCGACGATAGCCTCGTCGAAAAGGGCCTCGGACACCGGGCGTGTCTCTTGCACCTGGGGCGAGTCGGTCAGCTCGAACACGATGCCCTGGAGGGTTCTGGGTCCGAATGGCACGCGCACCAATTGGCCTGCCGCAAGACTCATGTCGTCGGGTAGCGAGTAGCTGAACGTGCGCGAGGAGCCTGTCGGGGCGTCCACGGCGACTTCAGCAAATCTCACTGCGTCCACCTTATCAGGCCCAGCGTTTAAAGAGAGACGTGCCTCTGGGAGATTCCGAAGACTAGGAGCTCATGGCGGTTAGGTTTGCTATCTAACGCCGCGCTCGTTCCCTACGGTCTTCGGGAATGCGGGCCGCGCGCCCGGACCTGCCGCGCAGGTAATAGAGCCGCGCCCTTCGCACACGTCCACGCCGGACCAACTTCACGTACTCGACGTTCGGCGAATACAGCATGAAGGTTCGCTCGACGCCAATCTCGTAACTGACGCGCCGCACGGTGAACGATGCCCCCGGGCCTGTTCCGCGCGATCTGATAACCACGCCCTCGAACACCTGCGTCCGCGTCCGGTTGGCCTCGGTTACGCGAACTCCAACCTGGACAGTGTCGCCCGGAGTGAAGTCGTCGATGTTCTCATTTGCCTGAAGTTTTACGAGTTGATGGGCTTCCATTGGCTCGGATCCTAGAATGCCGTCGTGTGCGAGTACGTACGGAGAGTTACGTCGGACAATTGTATAGACTCACTTCACTTGGGTTCAAGTCTGCTGATCGAGGCGGACCTGTGCTAGCCGCACTCCAACCCCATCCCGGCTGCAACCCCCTCCGCCAACCCTGAAAACTCCGCCAGACCGACACCCGACATTAGCCCTGGATCCATGGGTGTAATCGAGACCCACCCGCGACGTATTGCCCACACGTCGCATCCTTCGGGTACGTCCTTGCCGATGGGCTTGTTATGGCGGATCCAGTAGTGCGTACGTCGGCCGTCGTGGCCGGTCTCAACACTCTCCAGATACGCTTTAGGTCCCAGAAATGTAGTCTGCACTCCCTTCAGTCGTGCGGCTTCAAGGTTGGGAACGTTCACGTTGTAGAGGAGAGGGCGACTGTCGTTTTCTGCAACGGCTCGAGCCAGATTCTTTGCTACCTGAGCCGCCGCCTCGTAAAGAACTCCGGTGACCGAGGTGACAGACATCGCGATTGAGGGAATCCCTCGAAAATAGCCCCGCATTGCGCCTCCGACAGTTCCGGAATCCAGAACGTCCAGACCGAGATTGGCCCCTTCGTTGATTCCTGAAACGACCAGGTCGAACGGCTCATCGAAGATCGCCTCTACCGCGAGGATTACGCAGTCAGCCGGCGTCCCGCTCACCGCGTAAGCGGGAACGTCCGTAATTCTGGTCTCGACTTCGTTTACACGGAGGATGTCGAGTAGGGTTCGTGCTGTACCTATTCCACTTTGGTCCCGGTCCGGGGCCACGATTGATACTTCTCCGACCGAGGCCAATGACTCCGCCAGCGTCCAGAGACCGGGAGCGTTTATGCTGTCATCGTTCGTTACCAGAATTCTCAAAGTGCTAAAGCTCTCTTGTCACATACCAACGCATGTACTTGGGGCTGTCCATTGAAACACCCCTATCATAGTAGATTTCGAACTGGCGACCCTCGGGTGTCTTCACCCTGTAGTAGTTCCGGTGAAAGCGTTGACGCCACGTATGCTTCCGACCGTCGCTCGGGAATCCATAGTCTTGCCAGGAAGTCATGATGCGGGCGACATCGTGAGTCTCGTCCTTGAACGAGAACGCCGTCGGTTCCCGGGTCCCTGGATCTCGCTCAACTGATATCTGCTGCCCGAAGAAACGCCTCGACATCCCGTTCCCTCTCGCGTCTGTCCGCCGCCGCGCATTATAGCCTTCCCAATCGATCAATGACTACTGGTCACCGACCCTTGACCAAGACTATAATCACACAGTCATTCCAGCTATGGAGGCCCCCAATGACCACGGAAGTCAAAGTTGACCTCAAGAAAAAGAGTCGCGTCGTAACCGACGGCGCCGACCGGGCGGCCGCGCGTGCCATGTTACGTGCTACCGGCCTTCGCGACGAAGATATGGACAAGCCGTTCGTCGCTGTCGGCAACCTAGCCTCTGACGTAACTCCCTGCAACGTCCATCTCAACCGGCAGGCGCAGAAGGTGAAGGAGGGACTGTGGGCCGCCAACAGCGTTCCATTCATGTTCGGCACCATCACCATTAGCGACGGCATATCGATGGGCACAGAAGGCATGAAGGCGTCGCTAGTGAGCCGCGAGGTCATCGCGGACTCCATTGAAATCGTAACGTTCGGAGAGAGCATGGACGGCCTGGTCGTCGTCGCTGCCTGCGATAAGAACATGCCTGGTGCGATGATGGCTATAGCCCGCTGCAACGTTCCGTCCGTCTTTGTTTACGGCGGAGCGATTATGCCAGGCAACTGGCGCGGCGAAGACATCAACATTCAGGACATGTTTGAGGCCATCGGAGCCTACTCTCAGGGACAGATAACCCTTGATGAACTGATCGGAATGGAACGCGTCGCATGTCCTGGTGAAGGTGCGTGCGCCGGCATGTTCACCGCTAACACGATGTCATCGGCTATCGAAGCAATGGGAATGTCGGTACCCGGAGCAGCGTCGATTCCCGCGATAGACCCACGCAACGATCAAGTCGCGTTTGATACAGGTAAGGTCATATACAGTCTGCTGGAGAAAGATCTCAAACCCCGCGATATTATGACTCGTGAGGCGTTCGAAAACGCTATCCGGGTTGTGCTCGCAATGGGAGGCTCAACCAACGCTGCCCTGCACCTGCTGGCAATTGCTCACGAGGCCGACGTTGAACTTGCTCTCGAAGACTTCGACACACTGAGCCGTACCACTCCATACATCACTGACCTTCGCCCTGGTGGCCGTTTCGTCATGTCCGACATGGATCTGGTTGGCGGCGTGCCCGTAGTCATGAAGGAGCTTGCGAAGGCCGGTCTCATCCACGAAGACTGCGTGACAATCACGGGGAAGACGGTCGGCGAGAATCTTGCAGAGGTCGATCTAGAGCCGGACAACCGTGTCATCTACTCAATACCCAACGCCAAGAGTCCCACTGGAGGACTCGTCATTCTCAAGGGCAACCTTGCCCCCGAGGGATGCGTCATGAAGGTGTCAAGCACCAGTCGGCTTCAACACGAAGGCCCTGCCAGGGTTTACGATGGAGAGCGGGCGGCATTCGAGGCGGTTACAACGGGGCAGATTCAGGCCGGCGATGTCTTGGTGCTCCGCTACGAGGGTCCCAGGGGCGGGCCCGGAATGCAAGAAATGCTCTCAGTGACGGGAGCGATGATGGGAACGGGCATTGGCGAAGATACCCTGCTCATGACCGATGGTAGGTTCTCAGGCGCTTCCAGGGGGCCGATAATCGGTCATGTCGCGCCGGAAGCAGCAGTTGGGGGGCCAATCGGGCTTGTACGAGAGGGCGATGTCATCATGATGGACGTCGAAAGCCGCACACTCGACGTCAACATACCAGACGAGGAGATGGAACGTCGCCGACATGAGTGGCAGCCGCCCGAGCCTAGACATACAACGGGTGTAATGGGCAAGTACGCAAAGCTGGTCTCTTCAGCATCAAGAGGCGCTGTAACTACCTGATCCACCCAGCTGTTCGTATAGCCACGCCAATACAGGCACTCTGAGACGATAGATTATCACTGGTTCCTGAACATCATAAACATGTGTGAAAGCACACGTTATGCTCCGTGTCGTGTCTTGCTGAAGAGTCTGAGGAGTAGCAGGTTGTCTTTGCGGTCCCATAATCGCTGAAGATGTGGACTACTTTTCCCAGTCTCTGTTTTCTCTCGAAAACGGCGTGCCTTAGACAGTTTGCATTCGTTATTGCGCGGCCTTATGATGGTTTCATCTCGCCAAACTAGGGAGCAAGAACGTGCCGACTTTTGAACTGGTACCACTGAACGAAGCGCAACTTGAACTGACTCTTTCAGGTAAGCGTGGCGCGGTCCTTCGCGAATACGTGGACACATTGAGGCGGCTCGAGCCTGGACAGGCAGGCAAAGTTACCGCCAATGAAGGCGAAACTACGGCCGGAATTCGTCGCCGCTTGGCGACAGCGGCAGACTTGCTCGGCAAATCGCTAATACTCAATCGGCAAGATAACGTCGTCTATTTCTGGGAAGAGGGCGATGGCCCTTCCCCTGTCAGACGCCGGCGTCGATCCAGTGCCCAGTCAGAGGAATAGACTTGCCTAGATTTGAGCCTGACCCTGTGCTCATACTTTGAGGACGTCACTCGATATGCGTGCCATCGATATGCACGTACATGTACCAAGGCAGCCTGGACTGCCTGAAATGGTAATCGAAGAAAGTCTCAGGCGTTTCTTCCGGCTCAGCGATCCACCCCAGATCGCCGAAGAATTGGCGATTCGATACAAAGAATGGGACATACTTGGGGTCGTGTTTTCCGTAGACGCTCAGACCTCGACAGGGGACAGCCCGGACACCAACGACTACGTAGCTGAACTCGTTAACGCGCACCCAGAGCAATTCATTGGGTTCGCGACAGTGGATCCTTGGAAAGACCGTTGGGCAGTCAATGAACTGGATCGCGCCGTTAACGATCTCGGGCTCAGGGGCCTTAAGCTGCATCCGATTCACCAAGCCTTCTTCCCAGGCGACCCGCGGTTCTATCCGCTGTATGAGAAATGCGCTGAGCTGGGCGTACCGCTGTTGCTCCACTCTGGGTTCGCCGCTGCCGGCGTCGGCATGCCCGGTGGAGGTGGAATGAAGCTGAAGTACGCGGCTCCGATCCCGCATGTTGACGACATCGCCGCCGACTTCCCAGAGCTCACGATCATCATGGCCCATCCCGCTTGGCCCTGGGTTGAGGAGCAAATCGCCGTTGCTCTTCATAAGCCGAACGTGTATCTCGACCTCTCTGGCTGGGCTCCTAGATACATCCCCGAAGCGCTGATTGCCGAGACAAACACCAGATTGCAGGATAAGGTCCTTTTCGGCTCCGACTTCCCGTACCTGCCTCCAGACCGCTGGCTTTCGGGATTCGACCAATTGGACATACGCGATGATGTCCGTCCGAAAGTGCTACTGGAGAACGCCAGGCGGGTACTCAACCTGTAGCTTGAAGTGACAGGCTCAAGTTGAAAGTGCTTCCCAATACCGGCCTGTGGCCTAGCGAACATTGGAGAGGCAAGTGCAAAACTCTGAGCCTCACCCGTCATTCCCGCATTCGGGGGAGTGACGAAACTGATTGATATTGCGTTTCGCACTTCTCTCTGTAGGGAAGGGCAGTGTTACCTCGAAAGCAGTTCCGCCAAGATTGCCTTTTGTGCGTGAAGCCTGTTCTCCGCCTGGTGAAAGACGATCGACTGGGGATGCTCAAGCATATTCTCGGCGATCTCCTCACCTCTGTGGGCCGGCATGTCGTGCATGAAGACAGCCTCACTGTCAGCTCGTTCCATCAGTTCGCCATCGACTTGGTAAGTTGTGAAGACTTCGCGCCTTTCGTCTGCCTCCGCCTCGTCTCCCATGCTGATCCACACGTCGGTGTAGACAACGTCGGCGCCCTCCACCGCTGCCTCCGGCGACTCCGTCCACTCCAGAATCGTCTCGGTCTCAGACGATCGTTGCTCTGCAACGCTCCAAGACAAGTCCGGAACTTTGTAGGCGGGTGGCGACGCGATCTTGAAGTTGGCACCAACCGATGCGCAAGCAATTGCCAGACTCGACGCGATGTTGTTCCCATCCCCTACATATGCTACATTCAACCCGGTCAGGTCGCCCTTGTGCTCGTTCATGCTTAGAAGGTCTCCAACTGCCTGGCATGGGTGTGCCAAGTCGGACAGGGCGTTCACTACCGGTATAGTAGAGTACTCGGCAAGTATCTCCAGATTGCGATGCGAGAAGACTCTGGCGACAATCACGTCCACCAGTCTGTCGAGCACTCGCGCGACATCTTCTGGTGGCTCTCGCGTGCCCAGTCCGATGTCGCTTCCGCTCAGGTAGATGCAGTCTCCCCCCATTTGCTTGATTCCTACCTCGAAGCTCACTCGGGTGCGCAGCGAAGGCTTTTCGAATAGAAGGACGGCGACCTTGCCGTCCATGACCTGAGGCGTGGAGCCCTCTTTCATGGTGCGCGCCTTGCGGACCATCTGTCCGATCTCTTCTGATTCGAGGTCTGCGAGCCAGAGAAAATCCTTGCCTTTCATTCGCTCTCCTCTCAGCTTGGATAGTGGATTATATCTCAAGCCACACATGGCAGACGAACCGAAATGTGGAGGAGAAGACTTCGTTAGCTACTCGAGCTCCGACTCTACCCGTCGCGTAGCGCATTCAGGAAACATCTGTCGTCCTCAGACAACTGGCTGGTGGGAAGCCGGTCCAACAAGTCGGGGCGCCGTGCCAAGGTACGTCGGAGGGACTCCCTACGCTGCCAGCGCGCCACCTCGGCATGATTGCCAGACAGCAGAATTTCAGGCACTTGCATGTCGCGGAACCGGGCAGGCCTTGTGTAAAGAGGATGCTGAAGTAGGCCAGTAGTGAACGAGTCGTTCGCCGGAGACATTGGTGAACCGACCACACCGGGCACCAACCGAGAGACAGCCTCGATTACTACCATCGCTGCGACCTCGCCGCCGGTGAGGACGTAGTCGCCTACGCTCAGTTCATCTGTTGCCAGATGCTGCCTCACTCGCTCGTCGAAGCCCTCATAACGTCCGCATATCAACACCAATTCGTCGCACTCTGCTAGCTCCTCAGCGATCCCCTGGTTGAACACTCTGCCCTGTGGAGTCAGAAGAACAACAGGCGCAGACTTGGCCACGTTCTCGGTTTGTCTGACGCTCTCGACGGCTTCGAACAGGGGCTCAGGTTTCATTACCATCCCTGGGCCGCCGCTATACGGATAGTCGTCAACTGTGGAGTGCCTGTCGTGCGTGAACTCACGTATGTTGTGAAGGCCGATTGAAACCAGCCCCCGGCTCGTTGCGCGAGCCATGATGCTGTAGCCGGTCGGCCCCTCGAACATCTCGGGGAACAGTGTCAGGACGTGAAAACGCATCTTTTGGTCGCTATGGATTCGTGTGCGTGCGCCAGCCCCGAATCATCTCCAGCGCGTGAGGCATCGCCCGTAGGGCGACCTCAAGTGTCTCACGTACACCCGTCGGACTGCCCGGAAGATTTGCGATCAGACACCCGCTGCGTACTCCCACGACGCCGCGACTCAACATCGCAAACGGAGTATTCTTCAGAGTCTCCATACGCATCGCTTCGGCAATCCCCGGCGCCTCGATGTCGATCACTGCACGGGTCGCCTCAGGGGTTACGTCCCTTGGCCCAAGCCCGGTGCCGCCTGTTGTGACCACAACATCAGCCACACCGGAATCGCACCATGTGCGCAACCGGTCCATGATCTGGTCTCGTTCGTCAGGAACGATAGCGCGCTGAACCATTTCGAATCCGACCTCGGTCATCATTTCTACAATTGTGTCCCCGCTCGAGTCCGCACGCTCGCCCTGAGAGCCAGAGTCACTGATCGTCAATACCGCGAAACTGAACTGATTTTCTGACATTTTCCATACTCTTATCAAAGAACTCTATAAGAGTCCCCAATAGCCCTTGCACGTCTTTTAGCTTCGGTAGGAAACTTACCCTGCTACAAGAAGACTGCGGGACGGACAGATCGACGGCTTCAGACTGAGATTCTTGAGCCTGATGCTATGTTAACATGGTAGAGGATTACGGATCGTGCCCGCTACGCGTGGGGCATAGTGGAGAGGCCGACACATTCTGCCGCGTTGAGGACTGCCCTGCGATCGTCTGCTGATAACGATGTTGGTACAGCGGTAGCAAAATCGATCACAATCGCGGAGAACTCAATCCGTAGGACCACACAGACATGGCCGGTCTTGCCACACAGATAGAACCACCTTCAATTCACCTGCCCGTTATGGTGTCTGAGGTGCTGATGGCCCTTCCGAGGACTGTTGGAGGGGCGTATATCGACTGCAATCTCGGAGATGGCGGTCATGCCGAAGCGATACTACGGTCTGTCCGGGGAGGACAGCTTCTTGGGATAGACCTGGACGCCGAAGCACTGAGCAGGGCGGAACAACGATTGGAACGTTGGTCTGATCGACTCACAATACATCATGGCAACTTCGCAGGTATTGCGGACATCGCTGAGCAGCGTTCCACTCAGAACTGTGCAGGCGTATTGTTTGACCTCGGTGTGTCTTCGGCCCAGCTCGATACTCCCGAACGCGGGTTCAGCTTTCGATTCGACGCCGAACTCGATATGAGATTCGACCCTGAGAGCGAATTGACGGCGTATGAAGTCGTGAACCACTGGCCCCAGTCACGGTTGGAACATATTATCAGCGCTTTTGGCGGCGAGCCGCGTGCCCGTAGGGTTGCCAGGGGAATTGTAAACAACCGCAGAATCGAGACCACCCGCGAGCTTGCCGACATTGTTTCAAAATCCCTCAACTGGCCGGTTGAGAGTCGCAATCA
>DAOUHG010000037.1:0-9956 GCA_034428835.1 Dehalococcoidia bacterium | reverse complement strand
ACGTGGGCCCGGGTCGGAATAGATGCGCGCTCGCGGCGTCTTCCACGTTCCCGAACTGGTGGAGAGTGGACAGGCCGTCCAGTATCCACAGCGACCGCCCATGCGTCGCGACCGCCAGGTCGCCGTCCCGGATTACCATGTCATGTATCGGCACAGGCGGCAGGCCTGCCCCGCGCCCCGACACGGGGTTGAGCTGGAGCGAGTCGCACGAGTCCCCATCGTCGAACGAGACGTAAACCCCGCCCTCGGTCCCGGCATACAGCAGCCCCTCACGCTCCGGGTCTTCCCTGATGACCCGTGTGTAGTCCCCCTCGGGGATGCCCTCTCTGATAGCCGTCCAGGTTACGCCGTAGTCGCTGGTACGGAACAGGTACGGCATGTAGTCGCCGTGCTGGTACCGCGCAGCCGCGACGTAGGCCGTTCCCGCGTCGTGGGGCGACGCCTCCAGTCCGTAGATCGGAGTCCATTCAGGCAGGTCGTCGGGCGTAACGTCGGCCCAGGTCGCTCCACCGTCTCGCGAGACGTGTATCAGCCCGTCGCTGGAGCCTGTCCAGAACACGCCCTGTTGAACCGGAGACTCCGCGAACCTCGAGATGGCGCACCGCTCGAAGGGCGCGATGTTCGTGTCTGGATCGAAGTCCTCTCTGTCCGACACGTCGTCCCTGGTCAGGTCGGGACTGATCACCTCCCAGCTCGACCCGTCGTCCACGGATCGGAACACCACGTTCGCAGCCGAATACAGCACGTTCGGATCGTGGGGAGAAAACACTATGGGGCTGTCCCACTCGAACCGGTACTTTCTACTGGGCACTGTCAGCCCGGTAAGGTCCGGCCACACGGTGACGACACGCACCTGCTCGTTCGAGTGATCGTACCTGAGCATGATCGCCCCCGCTCCGGGAGAGCTTCCCAGCGCGCCGGAGTACGATATGTTCGGGTTGTCCTGCCTGACCGCTATGTGTCCGCTCTCCGAGCTGCCGACCGAGTAGCAGTCAGCCCACCGGATCGCTCCCCTGCTCGAACGGCTCGGCACGCTTATCGAGGAGTTGTCCTGCTGGGTGGCGTAAAGACGGTATGGGAACTCCCGGTCCGCCGTGATGTGGTAGAACTCGCCCGTCGGCTGGTTGTAGATCGACGACCACGTCTCGCCGCCGTTGAAAGTCACACACGCCCCGCCGTCGTTGCCGTTTATCATGCGGTTGGAGTCGTTCGGGTCGATCCAGAGATCGTGGTTGTCGTAGTGGGGCAGCTCCACTGTGTTGAACGTTCGCCCCCCGTCTATCGATTTCCAGAACGGCTGGTTGAGGTTGTATATGACCTCGGGGTTCCCGGGGTCTCCGAAGATGTGGTTGTAGTAGTGTGGACGCACTGTCATCTCAGGGTTGTCGTTTACGTGCTCCCACGTCTCCCCATAGTCGTCTGACCTGTACAGTCCACCCGTTCTGCCGCCCATCTCCGCGAGCGCAGCCACACTGGCCGCGCCGCCCACGTCGAAAAGCGCCCACACTCTCCCGGGCCGAGCGGCCGTGCCGGTTACGCCGATTCGCCCCTTGATTACGTTCGGAAGCCCGGGATTGTCCGTCAGGTCCGTCCAGGTATCGCCCCCGTCGAGGCTCCTGTATATCCGGCTGTCCGGCCCGCCGCTGTACGAGTTCCAGTAGCTGCGCCGGGAGTCCCACGTCGTCGCGTACATGACTCGCGGATTGGTTGGGTCCATCCATATATCGTTCGATCCGGCGTTCTCGCTGCGGAACAGGACTCGTTCCCAGGACCGTCCGCCGTCGTCCGACCTGAACACGCCCTTCTCCGTGTCTGGGCCCTCGAGGTGTCCGAGCACCGAGGCATAGACGAGGTCAGGGTTGTTCGGGTGTATTCGGAGCCGCGCGATGTACCGCGTCTTCTCCAGCCCCACGTTCACCCACGACCTTCCCGCGTCCGTGGACCTGTACATCCCGTCCGCGCGGGAGGTCCAATGCAGCCTCGGGACTGCGGTGCACGACTCGCCCATGCCTGCATAGACTACGTTGGGGTCGGACTCGGATACCGCGATAGCCCCCACCGCGGAGGTCTTGAAGTACCCGTCGGACACGTTTTCCCAGTAGGCGCCGCCGTCGTTGGTCTTCCACACCCCTCCGGCGCACCCGAAGTAGAAGACCATCGGGTTGGAGACGTCACCGGCGACCGAGACCACTCTTCCCCCCCGAAATGGCCCTATGCAGCGCCACTCCAGTGAGCCGGGAATGAATGTGCCCGCCCGCGTTGCGCCCACACTGCTCTCAGCGGCCGGCTGTTGTCGAGTCTCCGATGTTCCCAAGCTAGTACCTCCGTGACATCCAGGGTCAGTTGATTTCGATTGACAGCGTCCGACGGATCGCACCTGTCGGACCGCCCGCGCATTATAAGTGAAAGAACGCGAGAGACCGCTGCGTCCTACCAGCAATCACGAATGCCAACCAACATACCTCCTCTCCATGAGGGTTGACAGGGGCATGTATTCCCGAATCGTCATTCCCGCGTTCGCGGGAATCCAGGGCTTGAACCTCAACCAACAGTTCCCCCCTTCCCTCAGAGCCTGCCCTGGCGAAGGCCGGGGGTGAGGGTGAAAAGTACGAATACCTACCCCCCTCAGCTCCATGAGAGAGAGGGTTGGAGCCTGCCCCGTACTCGATATGGGGGTGAGGGTGACACTCTCGCCTGCTAAACCGATACACTTGGAACCTGTGTCAGTTTGGTAAGTACACACATGGAGCGCGGGCGTCTCGCCCGCATTCGTTCGTTCAGGACCTCCCGGAAAGCGATTGCCGATTGAGTCACCCACAAAATTGTTACAGGCTCATTCGTTCGTTCGATTTGACATATCCAGGCCAGAGACACGAAAATCCCTTGAGGTTTTGACGGCTGAAGAAACGGTTTCTGAAGCTAATGGACTTTCGAAAGGATGGGAGCATTACTTTGAAAATAGCTAGAATGACCACTCTCATAGTGCCGATCATGCTGGTCGCATTGCTTGCGGTCGCCTGTTCGAGCGACGCGCCGGCTCCGTCGCCGACTCCGGATGTGTCGGCAATTATCCAGCAGGCGCTCGAAGCACAGCCGCAGGGCGCGTCTGCCGATGAGGTTGCCCAGGCGGTCCAGCAGGCCATGTCAGCACAGCCGGGCGTGACCGAGGACCAGATGGCTGGCGCCATCTCCAGGGCCATGTCCGACAGCCCGGGCGTGACTGAATCCCAGGTAGCCGACGCCATAGGCGGGGCGCTGCGCAGTCAGACGCCCGGCATCACCGAATCCCAGGTAGCTGGCGCCATAGGTGATGCGCTGCGCAATCAGACCCCCGGCATTACCGAGGCCCAGGTCGGCGACGCCATCGCCAGCGCTCTGGCCGAGAGGCCCGGCGTGACCGAGGGCCAGGTAGCGGGGGCAATCGTCGAGGCATTGGCGGCTCAGACTCCCGGCCTGACCGAGGCGGAAGTCTCTGAGGCCATCGCCAAGGCGCTGGCCGACCGCCCGGGCGTTACGCAGGAAGACATCCAGAAGGCCGTTTCCGAAGCGGTCTCGATGGCTATGCCCGCGCCCGCTATGGACGAGCCCGCAATGATGATGGACTACCCCGACCTGCTCGTCAGGGACGTGTTCTTCTTCGCCAACCTCACCCCGCCGAGAGGCTGCTCTTTCTGGGGTTGCCGGGTGTCGTTCAACATGTTCGACGGGCTGGTGGCCATCGACAACACCTCGCCCAACAAGAACATAGTCCCGAACCTTGCCGAATCCTGGGAGATCTCAGAAGACGGCAAGACCTACACGTTCAACATTCGCCCAGACGTGAATTTCACCACCGGACGTCCGGTAACAGCCGACGCGGTGCACAAGTCCATACAGCGCGCGTTCAACGTCTTCGAGCGTGAGGGAGTCGCCGAAAGCCAGGCATGGTACACACTCACCGAGAACATGGAAGCAGTTGACGACTCGACGTTCCAGTGGACTCTCACCGACCCATATGCTCCTTTGCTGCCGCTTCTCACCTCCAAGGACCTGCTGATTGTCGACGCCGAAGAGGCGCTCGCCAACGAGGTTATGGACGAAAACGGCTCCGACTTCGGCGTCGGGTGGGCAAGCGAGAGGTCCATCGGCACCGGCCCGTTCATGGTGGAGAGCTTCACCGCTGAGCAGCGCCTGGTCATGGCCAGGAACATGGACTACTGGGGCGGTCACGACGGTGTGAGCCCATCGGTAGAGCGTGTTATCGACCTACACGTTCCCGAGCCTGCCGTCGGCGCACTTCAGCTCTCCGCGGGTGAGGTCGACGTCGCGCTCCAGCTCGACCCCGTCTCTCTCCAGTCGTTCCAGGGTGACGACGACGTCAACGTTTACACATACCCGTCGCTCATCACCTGCAACTTCCTGGTTGACAGGCGCATCGAGCCGCTCGACACTCCCGAGGGCTTCCAGGCCCTTCGGTACGCGATCAACTACCAGGGCCTGCGTGACGTCGTCGCGCTCGGACTGGCAGACGTTCACCAGAGCCTGATCCTCCCCGGCATGGCCGGACACGACCCGACCATCGCTACGAAGTACTACCACAACCCCGAGCTGGCCAGGCAGCTTCTCGCAGACGCGGGTTTCGCCGATGGCTTCGACGTCAAGATCCAGCTTCGCACCGGCGCCTGCGGCTCCGTCGTCTACCAGAAGGCCCTGGAGTTCTTCCAGAACAACCTGAAGGAAGTCGGCATCAACGCAGAGATCGTCCAGTCGACCAGTTCCAGGTTCTGGGGTGAAATCATCGCTGAAGAGATGCGCGACTTCGGAATCTCCGGCCTCGGCGTTACCTACTTCGATGCCGATCAGCCCGCCACCGTGAGGGCTCTCGGAGAGTGCAACATGCTTGGACTCGACGACGTGGTCCCGGACGTTGCCGCAAGGCTCGCCGAACTTACCAACATGGGCCGCATCGAGACCGATTCGCAGGCACGCCACGTCATCTACCGTGAAATGTCTGAGCTTATGGTCGACAACTGCGGTGAGATGACGGTGCTCCAGGTACGCGACTCAGTCGCGCATCGGACGAACATCGGCAACATCGTTCCGGCCGCCCACGCCTTCACGCCCGAATTCCGCTACATGACCAAGAAATAGCAGGTCGTCGTCGCATACTCCATAATCGAGCATAGATGACCCACCGGCGATTGAGCCTTCGCTCGGTCGCCGGTGGGTTCCCGCTTTCGTCAATCCGTCTACTCTGATCCTCTGATGAGAACTACTACTTGTCCCTAACCAGATACATAATTCGCCGGATGCTCCTCCAGGTATTCGTACTTGTCGGCGTCTCATCGCTGACCTTTTTCATGATGATTGTCATGCCCGGAGACCCGTCAACGATCCTCATGGACACAACCGGAGGCATCAGTAATGATGCCGTCGAAAAATTCAGAGAGCGCTGGGGGTTCGACAAGCCCGCCTACATGCAGTACATCACGTTCATGAGCAACCTGGTACGCGGCGACTTCGGTGAGTCGTTCGTGACCAGAAAGGAGATACGGACGGAGCTGGCAAGCTTCCTCCCCGCCACGGCGGAGCTCTCCGCGGTGGCCTTCCTGATGGCTGTGATTATGGCCATACCAGCCGGGATACTCGCCGCCGTCAAGAGGAATGCACTGCCGGACCACGTCGTCCGCATTGTGTCCCTCTTCGGCACGTCCATGCCCATCTTCTGGTTCGCTATCATCATGCTGCTGGTGTTCTTCTTCTACTTTGGATGGGTGCCATCCTCTCAGCGAATCGGCATCACCCTCGACGTTCCCCAGACAGTAACCGGGTTCTACACCATAGACACCCTCGTCGCTGGCGACCTCAGGGGATTCGTGTCTGCCCTCCACCACCTGGCGCTGCCGGCATTCGTGCTCGCCTTCTCAGTCGTTGGACTGCTTGCCCGCGTCACCCGGACCAGTATGCTGGAGGTGCTGGGCGAGGACTACATCCGCATGGCCCACGCCAAGGGACTCCACAACAGGGTCGTTCTATACCGTCACGCGCTCCGAAATGCCATGATTCCGACAGTGACGATCCTGGGTCTCCTGGTGGGCGGCCTTCTGTCAGGAGCCGTTCTAACTGAAACGATCTTCGCCTGGCCCGGACTTGGACGGTTCGCGGTCCAGTCGATCTTTTTCCTCGACCGTGCCGCCGTAACTTCCGTCGCGCTAGTCATTGGGATCGCCTACTCTACGGCCAATCTCATCGTGGACATCGCCGTGGCGATCCTCGACCCACGCATCACATATAGCTAAGACGACCTGACAGGTAGGTAGGCTCTCTTTGATCTCCGCCCCACAGCAACAAAGCCTGGGCGCCTCTGTACTCGATAGAGCGCGGGTGGGAGCACGTATTCTTAGAGGCAACCCGCCCGCGGCGTTCGGACTGATATTGGTGCTGGTCTACGTGTTCATAGCGGTCGCTGGGCCTGCGATAGCGCCGCACCCGTACGACAAGTTCGCGGTGGGTCCTGCGCTCGACAGCCCGAGCCTGGACCACCCGTTTGGAACGGACGAGTTCGGACGCGACGTATTCAGCAGGGTCTTGTACGGCGGTCGCATCAGCCTACGGATTGGTGCGCTGGTGGTGATCGTAGCCGGCAGCATAGGTGTTACCGTAGGTCTGACTAGCGGCTTCTACGGCGGATGGATCGACGAAGTCTCCATGAGGATCACGGACATCTTCCTGGCGTTCCCCGACCTTGTCATGGCGCTCGTGGTCGCCACGGCCCTGGGCACCAGTATCGAGTCAGCGATCATTGGGATCGCAATCGTCCGCTGGACGTCGTACGCCCGTTTGATGCGAAGCAGCGTTCTTGCTCAAAAGGGCAAAGATTATATGCTCGCGGGAAGAGCGCTGGGCGCGCATCCTTCCCGTCTCATATTGCGTCACATACTTCCGAACAGCTATTCCCCGGTGCTGGTGCAGGCAACCCTCGACTTCGGTCTCGCAATCCTGCTTGCGGCGGGCCTCAGCTTCATCGGAGCGGGCGCGCAGCCGCCGCTTCCTGAATGGGGCGCGCTCGTATCCGGCGGTCGCCAGTACGTACAGGCGGCATGGTGGATTCCCATCTTCCCGGGCTTCGCCATATTCGGGGCGGTTCTCGCGTTCAACCTGCTCGGCGACGCACTGCGAGACGCCATGGACCCGCGTCTGCGCCACCTGCTCCAGGACGCCCGCCGGTAGCGCGGAGCCCGCTACGCCCCCGCTGCAACTCCCTGGTCGACTTCGCTGGCGCGAGAATGCCTCGTAGCGTTCGGGAAGAATGTGCTCAGCACCCTTTCGACGATGCCCTGGGCGTCCAGTTGCAGCCGTTGTCGCTGGTCGGCAGCAGTGCCGTGCTCGATGAAGAAGTCCGGCATACCAATGCGGTGGACCACTACGTCGTTCACGCCGGCATCGGCGAGCGCTTCCAGCACCGCCGAGCCGAACCCTCCGGCTATCACGTTCTCTTCCACTGTGACAATCCGGGGGACGCTGCGAACGGTGTCCAGGATCAGCTCGATGTCGAGCGGCTTCACGAAGACCGGGTTCACCACCCCGCAGTCTATGCCGTACTCGGCAAGCATTTCCGCCGCCGCCTCGGCTGCGTTGTTAGCCTTGCCCAGACCGAAGATCGCGACGTCGCGGCCCTCCCGGACCACGTAGCCCTTACCGAGAGGCAGCTCCTTGAGGTCGCTGTCGAGGGGTACCCCGACGGCGGCTCCCCGCGCGATACGTATGGCGAAAGGTCCTCGGTGCTTGTAGGCTTAGCCTTGCCGTCGGAGTAGCCCATCGCGTAGTGATAGCATGGTTCACACAGTTCGATCTGACATCCGGCGTAGTTGTGGTCCATCATGGTTGTCCCCCTATTCCCAGCGTTGTCCCGCTGACACTTTGACTGGCGTTGGTTCACCCTCGATGGGCTTTCCCCAGAAGGCGACCTCGACCTCACAACCAATTATGTCCCTCAAGACAGTCGCGATCAGGGTGTACATCCGGTCTTTGACCAGAGTCGTCTTTCCGTTTCCTCTGGCGACCGAGAGCGCCGCCGTCTCGACGTCCGAAGCGAACGCGCCCTTGATGAATCTGGACTGCCAGCGCAGCACTTCCAGCGGTTCCCCGGCGGTCTTCCTGCGGAGTGCGGTAGTACATCGTGGGCAAGTCGTCATAGGCGTCGGCTCCTGGAATATCGGCATGGTGAGGTCGCTGTAGTCGTCCTCGATTTGGAATGCGAGTTGTTGCGCGATCATGGTAGGAGCCGCCACACATGGAACAGTCTCCAATGCGCCCGGCCCATGTCCAAGGTACCCCATACCACGACCCGTCCCACACCACGTATCCGTGCCACCTTCCGGTCCTCGCGGAGGTGACACCCCCAGACTGTTCCGCTCGCACGGTGAAAGGTGGGGCCTCATTATCGTTATCGTTCGAGGCCGATAAGGTCTGAACGATAAACCCTCCAGGCGGATACCAGCAGGGAAACAGGCCCACGACGCCGGCGCCATCCTTTGTTCGTCGAGGCGATCCTCGGCGTCCCCCTTGAGGACCGGCGACGCCTTCAGCCGGTGTCGATGGAGCTGGCGCTCCGCGAGCTGCGGGACCGCCTCTATCCGGGGCGCAGAATCTCAACAACGCAGGTGTTGGAGCAGGTCCTGCGAGCTGTCGACGCGCTCGACTCGATGGACGCCCGCATTCCCTGGCACGATCCGACGACCGGACGCGGCGGGCTGAGAAGGATCGTCAGCGTCCAGGACCTACCTCGGAGCGCGGCGCACCTGGGGAGTGCGCTGAGGCCGGCTGCTATCGGATGCGAGGGTCCCGAGGAGTGTCACGCGACACGACCCTCGCGACAGACGTTGAGCGTGGGGGTGTGTTTGGCGGGGGAGTGATCGACGTGGGGAAGCTGCCGGCAGGCGTCGGGTCCGGTGATGGTGAGGCCGATGGTGGTGGTGAAGCTGAGACTTGAGGTGGGGCACAGGTGCCTCGTGGTCGGACAGGTAGAGGCGAATGGCGCGGTGGACTTCGGCTGTGAGCGTCCGGTCGTTCGCCTGGGCGAGCCGGACAAGGTGAGCGTGCAGCTCGAGGGGGAGGCGTAGGGTGATTCTGGCGGTGGTCATGGCGTCTCCGGTCTGTGGGTTGTGTCGAGGGTAGCCCGGGCTGAGGAGCCGTCAACATCCGACACTGTCAGACACCGGCAAGGCTGACCACAACCAGGCACACCAACGCGGCGACTCCCAACTCTTAGTCTTTCGCGCGTTACATATAATATGCCGTGTTTTTGATATCTCTCTCACACACTTTGTGACCGTCACCATAAGACTGATGGCGTCGGGCGGCGTCACCAGGGGCGACCGCAAGAGGGCCAGGGCAGTCGCACGAGTCACGGGCAGTTTTCAGATGAAAAGTCGAGGTCGCGGCCCTGACCAGCTCGCGGTCCCTGGACGGTCGAGGTCGACTGCTAGAATCACGGATGTGACAGTGAAAGTGAATCCAGCATGAGACGCCTCGACAGAATCGTGCTCCAAGACCACGTAGGCCACGACACCGATTTGAGCAGCTTCCTTGTCTGCTTATCATGCGGCAGCGAGTCAGACACCGTTGTTGAGTGTCGAGGCGACGAACCGCTCAAGCGGGACCGTCTGGCATGTGCGCGATAATCGAACTTAACGGACAGATTTGCGCAATATTCAAAGTTATCACCTTCGTACGGTAGCTATCCCGGAAGCTCTGGCGGTTTGCTACCATGAATCGACGGGTCGCTCGCCAAAAGCGTCCTCAGACGAGCGACGGAGGCAACCGCATCATCCTCAAGACCAAGAACATCCCGTACCAGCCGCTCATCCAATTCAATCCTATTCTCATCAACCGCGCATTTGTGGAACGACTCGAACCCCCGACCTCGAAAATCCTGCCATACCTTTCCAGATTCTTCCAATTGCCACGGTTGAAGT